>JBNJGH010000052.1:0-22969 GCA_051747585.1 Candidatus Rifleibacteriota bacterium | reverse complement strand
GAATAAGGCCGGCGGTTAAACGAACTTTGTTGAAGCCGGCTTTCTGCAGACCTGCTTTGAGGGCGGAAAAAATGGATTTAATATCATCCAGGCTTTCTTGCTGTGTGCCGAAATGAACCCATAGCTCTGAATCCATATAGTTCATTGCAACTTCGATCTGGCCGAGAGAATCAGGCTCAACCAGCATTCTCAGGCAGAATCCCTGGTTGCGATCCTTGTCTTCAAAAAAGTAGGCTTCGCCTTCGAGGGTGTCGGGTAGATCCTGGTCGTTCCAGAACAGGGGCCATTGAAAATAGAGTCTGGTTTCCTCGTCCGGACCTTGTTGTTGACTGAGAATCTCCTGAAGTTGGAGATTAGACACGATTGTATTGCCGAATTTTTTATTTTTTAAAGAATCGCCGGGCTGGCTGCCGTCTTGTTGTTGCAGTAATAATTTTATTTTATTGATGACTTTGGCAAAGTTCCAGTCTTTTTTAAGGGTATTGATCAGCTCAGGCGGCGATAGCTCAAGAAGTCGAGCGAAACTGAGCTCACCGGTCAGATATTTTTTGACCAGTGAAGCGCTCGAGGCTGAAAGATTTTTTTGGAGAATCAGCGCCAGGGTTTTTAAATTGAGTTGGTCAGTAGCAAAGTCGGGAATTTTTGCCGCAATTAAAGCTGCTTTTTTTATATTATGCGGATTAGGTGCAATACCAAATTCTCTGAGAGCAGAAATTAATTTTAGATTGGTTTCTGTCTGAGGGAGGCCGGCTTTATTCAATAGTTGAGCGGGTTTGAGTTCGGGGGCGTTTTCGGCCGATAAATTTGTGTTATTTGCAGAAGGATTATTCAGGCTTTTTCCCTGTGCGGCGGCATTCTGGTTGATTTGCACCGGTCTGCCATTAATCATGAGCAGAGACTTGCCCTCTGAACTGGCTATTAGATTGGCAGAGGCCTGCGGGTTAAAAGTCGAAGAGAGTTTCATACTGAGGCTTGTCTGGCAGGAGTTTTTTTATCGGTTTAAAACTTTTACGGTGGATATGGCATGGTCCAAGGGTTTCGAGAGCTTTTTTATGGGCCGCGGTGCCGTAACCCATGTGTTTTTCGAAGCCGTAGCCGGGAAACTGGTCTGCAAGTTTGAGCATGAACTCATCTCTGGCTTCTTTGGCGACAATTGATGCTGCTGCGACCGATGCGCTTACTGATTCGCCTTTGGCAAATGCCTGATGAGGCAGTTGCAGCCAGGGCAGTTTGATATAGTCGAGTAAGAGGTAATCGGGTTTATGACAGAGATTGGTAAATGCTCGTTGAAAGGCGAGGCGGGTAGCCTGCAAAATGTTAATATTATCGATTTCTTCGGCGCTTGCGGTTCCGATTGAGATCGCCCGGGCATGGTCGACGATTTGAGAATAAAGCTGTTTGCGCTTTTTTTTGCTCAGCTTTTTTGAGTCGTTCAGGCCTTCGATACGATGATCATCGGGCAGAATTACCATTGCCGCAAAAACAGGGCCGGCCCAGGGGCCTCTGCCGGCTTCGTCTCCGCCGGCTATAAGCTTGTAGCCATTATTTCGCGCCTGATTTTCATAAAAGTAGTGGTCTGAAATTTCCATTACCCTAATTTAAAACTTTTAAAAAAAACAAACAACCCCAAAATTTTTGTAATTAAATCAAATTAAGCCAAAAAAATAATAACCACAGAGCACTCAGAGCATCACAGAGGATCTTTTTCAACCAGTGTTCAGAACAACATCAAGCCCTCAGAAAAACACTGGTGCTTTTCTGAGGGCTTGATGTTGTTCTGAAAGCCGGACGGTGAAACCGCCGGCTGATTGTCCGCAAGGACAATCCATGGTTGAAAAAGATGGGAAAACAGCTCCGTGGTGAAATTTTCCTGGTCGACGGAGAGTGATAAACAAATGGTGTTGGAAACCAGCTGATAAAGCTTTACCGAGGATTGGTGAGAAAATCGGGGGGGGTCAGCCTTTGCGGAAGCCTAGCCAGAAGCCTACTAAAAATGCGCCGGCAAAGGGGAGGTTGTAGGTAAGCACCGACATTATGCCGGCCCAGGACCTTTCGATGCTTTCGTTTGGCACCGAAGCCTGGATGCGGTCCCAGTCGATGGTTATGTAGCGATAGTAGGCCAGGTATTGAATTGATATAAAGGCAATGCCGACAATAAGAGCGGCTAACTTGGCGAATTTTTTGAGGGTAAACCCTACGGCCCAGCCGGCTATTCCGCCTGACCCGAGGGTTACCAGAGCGAATTTGAATTCAGGCGGCATCTCGGCTATTGCTTCATGGGCGGTTATGGCCGTTGAGGTGGCGAGTTCGGCGGCGGGGGCAGCCAGCTCCTGCGCGCAGGTGGCGGTTGGAACTATGATGGCCAGCGCTGCCAGTAATCTGTAGACAGATTTTTGGGTCATAATTTCAAGATTTATTTTCAGGTGTGATTAATGTTTCTATATTTTTAACGCGATAAATTCCATTCTGGGTTCCGACCCACAGATCGGGCGCTACATAGGCCAGGCCGGTAATGGAAATTGGCGGCAGATCTTTTATTATGTCTGTTGTGTCGAGCCAGTTATTGCCCTTTAAGATGGCCAGGCCATTGCCGGTGCCGACAAACAAAAGCTCTGCGTCTGGAGTTGTTGCCAGAGCATTGATAACATTGCCGGGAAGGGGGCTGTTACCGGTAATTGTTTCCTCGACAATTTTGCCGCCGCGTTGTGCCCAGTCTTTATGGGTGGAAAAATAACTGACATAGGAATTGCTGAAATCGGTCAGAGTCAGGCCGCTGGTTGTGCCTACAGCTATTTGATCGCCGAATTCCATCAGAATTTTAACATTGTTTCCTACCAGTCGGCAGTTTGCCGGGCTGGCGGGAATGTCGATCAGTGAAGAACCCATGACTGATTTTGCCGGACCGGTATAATTTTGAAAAATACCCGAACTCATTCTGGCCATTCCGGCTCTGGTGCCAACCCAGAGTTGGCCTTGCGAGTCAAATAAAACTTGATTTACTTCATCATAGACAAGACCGGCGCTCTTTTTTCCCATAGGGGCAAATGCATTGCCAGAGGAATATTCTACACCGTGGGCGGTGGCGACAGCCATTTTATTGCCGGTGCCACAGACTGAGCGAGCTCTGCCGCCCGTGTAGACCGAGCTCCAGTTGTTGCCGTCATAACGTGCGGCGCCGTTGTCGGTTCCGATCCATAGGGCGTTATCGCAGACTTTCAGGTCTTCGATTATATCCGAGCCAAGAACGTTAGTGTTCTTGCTGACGTGGTGCTTCCAGTTGGCACCGTCGAAAGTTAAAAGACCTTTCTGGGAACCGGCCCAGACCTGACCGGCAAATGATGCCATGCAGGTGATATTTTCGTTGGGGAGACCCTGTAATCTGGTAAAATGAACTACTTCAAGATTTTTTGGTGTAGCATTTTCCTCGCCGCCTCCGCAGCCAAGTGTGAGACCAAGTGAAAATAAAAATATTGCCAGCAGGGCTACTTTGCAGTTCATTTTAGATTCCCCTTTTGAGATATATTATTTTGAATAAATTTTAAGCAGATTTTCGATTTCAATAGTTCCGGATGAAATAGAGCTGCGATTAGTAGTGCCGTGAACTACAACTTTTTGTCCGTGAAAATCTTTGAGTTTTTTATACCAGAGATCGTCAACTACGTCGAGTCCTTTGTCACGTCTTCCCATTCGTTCTTCTTTAATATAGAGCTTTTTGTCTTTTTCGCGGAAATTGATTTTTCCACGCACAGTTTCTTCCTGGGTCCAGACTTTGGTTTCTTCTTCTTCTCTTTCTTGCTTGTTCCCTTTTCTGCCTTTTTCTTTATCTTTTTTAGAAAGATATTCATTCGGTCGCTTAACCTTTTTAACTGATTGAGCTGTCCAGAGCAATACCGGAGCCTGTTTGGCGCTGTCTTCGGATTTGTCGAGGTCTTTTTCGTATTCGGTGGTGACATTGCCTATCAGAGAGGCTTCGACTACAGAACCATAACTGACGTTATTTCTTCTGTTTCTATTTTTGCCGTTGAGAGAGGGCAGGTCAAAGCTTATCCAGCTGCCTTTCTGAACCGGCAGTTCGGCAGTGTCTGTTCCCAGAATTTTTATAATGCGCATGGTTACGCGATCGCGATAAATAGATTCTATTTTACCTATTGCATCCAGTTCGGTTACTGAGGCCTGAGCAGTGCTGATAAGGGCTAAGATTAGAAAAACTGCAGAAAGAGCGACCTTTCTACGGCTGATGTGCAGATTGTGCATTGATTCTCTCCTGCTGAATACTGAGATTTCAAAGAACTTATACCATAGAAATTACCCCAAGGGCAAATAATCTGAATGCGATCAGCAATTCTTCTTAATTGCAAAAGTAAGTTCCGGTTGACCGGAAGTTAGTTCCGCAAACAGTTGGTTTCAGAAAAGAAATTCCTCACACCAAGTCTCAAAGCCATAAAGAAAATAACCACAGAGCGCACAGAGAACACAGAGAATCTTTTTCAGCCATTGTTTCCTTCTTCAGCAAGCCTTCAGAAAAACACGAGTGCTTTTCTGAAGGCTTGCTGAAGAAGGAAAAACCGGGCGGTGAAACCGCCGGCTATTTGTCCACAGGACAAATAGCCGGCTGAAAAAGATTAAAAAAATCACCTCTGTGCCCTCTGAGGCCTCAGTGGTTTAAATTCTTTATTTGCCCTGAAGAAATAAGACCAGAATTTTAACGGGTCGGTGAAAAAAAGGTTTTGACTGGCGTTGAATACTGTACTAAGATTATTTGCTGTATTTAAACTTGGTTGGGTTAAAAAATCAGGGCCGACAGCCGAATAGACTAAAAAAATCTCAGGTGAAAATTTATGAAATTAAAATCAGGCTTTCTTTTATTATTAATTATGGTGTTGCTTGCCGCAACCAATTGTTATGCTCAGCAGCAAAATGCCGGTAAAGACCGGGTGATGGGAAAATATGTTACTGCGAACGGCCATTTGCTTAAATCGGGCTCCAGTTTTCAGTCTCAGGATGAGGCAAAGCAGGAAGAAAAAGACAGTCGCGCCTACGTTTTAAAAAGGCTGGAAGAACTTGAAGCTTCTTTGAGGGACAAAACGCGCCGTGAAGTGATTCAAGAAAAGCTTTCGCAGAAAAAAAAGAAGTCAGAAATTGCTTCAGATAAATACTATTACGAGAAAACAGCCAATGAAGAACTTAAACGAAAAAAAATGGATGGATTAAGTGAAGAAGAGATAGAAATTGAAGTCGAAAAACGCCTTCAAACTGAAACTGACCTGAGGAACTTTGGTTCGGACTTTTTTGATCGCGGCGAATTGGTACAGAACAACCTGCTGGCCGGCTCGGCACCTTCAAATTATCAGCTGGGTCCCGGTGATGAACTCAAGATTATTGTCTGGTCGGAATTCGGAGATGAAACGGTTTATGAGGTTCAGGTTAATCCCGAAGGCCAGGTTTATGTGCCGATTCTTGGGGTGATGGGGGTCTCAGGTCTTACCGTAGGTCAATTCGAAGAGGCTGTTCTTGGTAGCCTGGCTGGAAAATTCAAACATTTCAAGGGCCAGGTAACTCTAACTCAGGTTAGAACTATTCAAATTTATGTGGTTGGCGAAGTGCAGAAGCCGGGAGCATTAACGGTATCAGGACTTACAACAGCATTTGCCGGGCTTTATCAGGCCGGCGGCCCGACAGATCGAGGTTCGATGCGCCGAATCAAGGTTTTAAGACCGAATGGCAAGTCTAAAGAGCTCGATCTTTATCGCTACTTTCTTACCGGTAATCGTAACCATGATATTTCGCTGAAAAATGGCGATACGGTTTTTGTGCCCGCGATCGACAACTCCGTACGGGTGCAGGGAATGGTTCTACGCCCTGCTATCTATGAAATTTTCAAGGGCGACAGCCTGGCGGATGTTCTTGCCATGGCCGGCAATGCTTTGTCGAAAGCTTACTCGGGACGAGTCAAGGTTGTGCGTTGGACAGGTAATCAGAGAAGAAAAACCTTTGATGTCAGCCTCGGAAATTTACAGGAATTAAAAAACTTTATTGTAAAAAGCGGCGATGAGATAACAGTTGAAAAAGCAATTGAAACTGTTGGTAACACAGTTACCATAGAAGGTGCGGTAAAAAAACCGGGAGAATATGCTGTCACAGATAATCTTTATGTAGCTGATCTGATAAAGAGAGCCGGTGGGCTTGTGGTAGAAGAAGCCAGTAAAAGATTTGGCCAGATTATAAGAACAGGTGCAGCCGATTCTGAAGAAATTATAACTTTCAATACAAGATTCGCTCTTATAGGCGATAAGAAGGAAAACAAGCTTTTGCAGCCACTCGACCGGGTGAGAATTTTTACTCAGGAAGAAGTCGTTGCAGATATAAAATTTGTAAATATTGATGGGGCAGTGCGACGTGCCGGAGAATATATTTATCGCGATGGAATGAAAATTGCCGATCTGATTCTCAAAGCAAGAGGGTTTTCGATTGATTCTTCCGGTGAGGTGGAAATTGCAAGAATTGATGGTAATGAAGTCGATATTGTCAGGGTAAACGCTCTGGAGGCATTCAAGAATCCTGATTCAGATCAAAATGTTGCTTTAAAGCCCCTTGACCGGATAAGCGTTTTGTCTAAGGGCGATCGCCTGGTTGAGGCTGAAGTTGTAGTCTTAAAGGGCCAGGTGAGACGCCCGGGCCCCTATGCTTTGAAATATCGTGGCGAACCATTGAGCTCGGTGATTGAAAGAGCCGGCGGACTTACCCGCAGGGCTTTTCCCGAGGGGGCTGTTTTTATGCGGAGAGTTGAGCATGTTGCCAACAACAAACAGCTTGAGACCGCTTCTGAAGTGCAAAGTGAAATGTTTCGTCAGGCAACCCTCGATTTGCGGGCAGACCTGTTAAGATCAGGTGCTAAGCTGCAATCGCTGAATCAGGTTAGATCTGAAGTAGAAGGCGGAAAACGTATTTCTGACCAGATGTTGAGTCAGGAATTACCTGACCAGACAGGCAGCATTGTCGAAAATTCTTCAGAAGCTCAGGAATCTGACTTTGGCGGTATGGTTATGACCTCTAGAGGTTTAAAAAACAAAATGCTGCGTATTCCGGTGCCATTGAAAAAAATTGCAGAAGGAAAGGCTGACGATTACGAAGATATCGCTCTTCTTGATGGCGATCAGATAACCATTCCGGTTATACCGAATACTGTAACCGTTCTGGGCGCTGTGGTTAACCCGACTACCCTGCTGTTCAAACCGGGTAATAGCTCACGTTCTTATATCAACAGAGCCGGCGGCTTTTCACACTATTCGAATCATCGAAAGACAGTGGTTGTAAGAGCAAACGGCGAAGTTATGCAGATGCGACATGTAAGACACATCAAGCGCGGCGACATGATACTTGTTCCGCCAAAAGCCAGACTGGTAAGACCTGACAAAATGAAGCAATGGTCTAACCTTGCCGGCATTCTCGGCAACCTGGCCGTAACCTATAAAGTTGTTGACGATACTAATTGATAGAAAGGAAAAGTTTGTGAGCCCGAACAGACCAATTGAAAAAATAGTAAAAAGAAACGGACAGGTAGTACCGTTCGATAAAGAAAAAATTGTTAATGCCATTTTTAAAGCTGCTATTACAGTAGGTGGCGAAGATCGCCGAATGGCGGAAATTCTTACCGATAAGGTGGTGCATCATCTTGAGGTAACCAGAAGCCCTGATTCTTTGCCGAGTGTTGAAGAAGTTCAGGATATAATCGAAAAAGAATTGATTGAATCAGGCCATGCCAAAACGGCAAAAGAGTTTATTCTTTATCGTTATGTGCATAATAAACTGAGACAGGGTAAAGAAAAGCAGAGTGTGGCATCCTCGGGGAATATTCCTTATAAAAAAATCTGGCAGACTCTGACCTGGGCAATTGATCATGATTGCTACAGTGTTGACAAAATTAACGCCAGAATTGAAAATGGAACTTATCCCGAGCTGGTAAAAGAAGCTACCGCCAAATACGATGCAGATATCGCTTCTGCAGTAGAAAAAATCATTGCCCGAAAAGACGAGATCAGGATTGTTATTATTGCCGGCCCATCGAGTTCAGGCAAGACTACAACCACGATAAAAATCGGGGAACATCTTAAAAAACAAGGCTATGAGCTTGTTTCGATGGAGCTTGATAATTATTATTTCAATCTCGAGCATCATCCAAAAGATGAATTCGGTGATTATGATTTTGAAACTCCCCAGGCCCTGGACCTTAAACTGATAAATCAGCATCTTTCTGATCTGCTCGAAGGAAAAACTATTCAGATGCCCCGCTATAATTTCAAAACCGGAAAGCGGGAGCAGGAAACTGACCCGATGAAGCTAGAGAAAAATCAGATTCTGTTGCTCGACAGTTTGCATGGGCTTTATGCACCAATGACAGACAGCGTGAGCGAAGAGAAGAAGTTCAAGTTGTATATCGAAACTCTTTGTCAGATCAAGAATAAAGATGGCGAATTCATTCGCTGGACAGACGTAAGATTGCTGCGGCGCATGGTGCGTGATTCATGGCATAGAAGCTATAACCCGCGTCAGACGCTGGAACATTGGCATTATGTGCGCCGCTCTGAAATTCAGCATATTATTCCGTTTCTGGGAACGGTAGATCATATTATTGACGGTTCACTCGCTTATGAGTTGCCAATTTACAAAAAGTATCTGTTCCATCACTTTCCCGACTTTGTAAAAGATTACCGGGAGAATCCGAAGCGTCAGGATGCCTATATCAGGGCAAAAAGAGTGCATGATCTGCTTGAATCTTTTAAAATGTGGGAAGATGAAGATGTTATTCCGAAAGATGTTCTGATTCGCGAATACATCGGCGGCAGCATCTACGATTATTGATTAGTTAGAGAGATTGCTTCGTCGCTGCGTTCCTCGCAATGACAATTTGTGACTGTCATTGCGAGCGAAGCGAAGCAATCTCAAAAAATTCTTCGGCTTCGTTTAAACACCAAATTTTTACCGGGTGATTATGCTTACTATGAGGCGGCGGGTGCGGGGACCGTCGAATTCGCACAGGTATATACCCTGCCAGGTGCCGAGAACCAGATCGCCATTGTTAACTATAAATGGCTGGCAGGCGCCAAAAAGGCTTGATTTCATGTGAGCGTGGCTGTTGCCTTCGCCATGTCGATCGGTTGCTTCATGTTCAGGAAAAACCTTGTTGAATCTGGTTATCAAATCGGTTACTACATCAGGGTCGGCATTCTCGTTTACGGTGACGGCAGCGGTTGTGTGGGGCGTGGCAACCAGAATATGGGCATTTTTTACCCCGGCTTCCCGAACAGATTGCCGCACCAGTGAGGTTACGTCGACAAAATCCTGTGAGGATGAAGTTTTTACTGAATGTTCATAAATCATTGTTGTTTCCTTTCGCTGGTTAGAATAACAAGTTTGTGCGGATCAAGTTGAATAACCGGCTCGATCTTATTACTGGTGAAGCTGCTGCCGGGGCTGTGGAAGCAATAAGAGTCGGCATTCTGCATTCGCCGCGGGATTTTAAGCTCTAGTCGATCAAACTTGCTGTTATTTACGCAAACCAGGGCGTGGCTGTTGTCATCGAGAGATTTTACAAAACCTTTGCAGCCAAATTTATCGGGTTGCCATTGCCCGAATGGAATCATAACCCCTTCAGAATTGAATACTTTTGCATTCTTTTTTATTTCAATAATCTGCTTCATAAAGAGCGGAAAATCTGAATCTACCCCTTTTGCAAAGTTTTCCGGGTTAGATTCAAGCACATCGATTCTTTCAAACAGACCTTTCTCTGAGCCGGCGGCAAACATTAGATCCGTTGACATCAATGCTGTAAGAGCAAATTCAAGTTCCATAATTTTAAAAATCTCAGTAATCTTTTCAGATTCAAGATGCTGCAGGAGGCGAATGTTCTCATATTCTACAAACTTGCGAACGATTGCTTTGTCGTTAAGGCCTTTAACCTCTTCTGACCTGATTTTAGCCAGGGCTTTCATTGCCGGCATCAGGGTATCGTGGCTGCTGAAAATAGAGCAGGTGGGCATGGCGTTAGAGCGCTTGTAAAGTTTGTATATGTCTGCAGGAATATAGAGCCCGCCGCTGTACCAGTACATATTGTTAAAGAATCTGTCTGCGCCGGCTTCGATTCCGGACTTAGCCAGTTTGATCAGCGGAGCCATGCCAAGGTTTTCTGCTAAAAACCAGACATGAGGGTAACGTTTTTTGGTTTCGGAAATTATTCTTTTAAGCCCGTTCGGATCAAGCCCCCAGGCTGCATCGATTCTGATTGAATTGACATGATATTTTTCTATATGGGGGAAAATGACTTTTTCGAGCCAGTAGTTCTGCAGTTCTTCGAGGGAATTATCGAGAATAAATGCGCCCCAGTTTATGCGAACCCGGTTACCGTCAGCATCAACATCGTCGGCGCCGGCTTCTATGCCGTCATTTTCATGATCTTTAAACCATTCGCGCTTAAGATTGTCAGCCTGCCAGTCGGCGTGATTAAAAGGAATATCGATCATGCGATCCATACCCAGATTTTCTACAAATTTCATGAAATCGGCAAAAGTCTGCCAGTCACCGAAAAGCTCGCAGGGCTGCTCGTAACTTTTTACTACATAAGGCGATAAAGATGGTTTGAAATGGGGCAGAATAAGCAGAACATTTACGCCGATATCTTTTAACTCGAGAACGTAATCTTTTAAGTCATCGAGATTATTAAAAAATCTCAACGGCACATCGGCATAAATTTTTTGATTGGTATATCTGGGGTCTAAAGGCTTTGGTGTAAGATTTTGCGGATAATAAAACATCTCTGCAGTCATAAATTATTTTTCCTCTGATTTGTTTTTGAGTTCTTTCAATTTCCGGACCAGCAATTTAGTAACATATTCGATTTTCATGCTTTCGCTCATTTTGGCGGCGTCTTTATGATAAAAAGTTTCAAGCGGTTCATCAACGAGTTTTTTTACGTCTTCGGGCTTCAACAAAGAATCACATAATAAAATAGCTTCATTGTCGAGCATTTCACAGAACCCGCCGGTGGTAGCCAGCCAGTATTCTTCGTCTGAAATATCAATTATATTGATCAGCCCGGGTTTTAGAGCAGCAATTAAAGGCTGTCGGCCTGCCATTAACCCCATATACCCATCAATAGCAGGAATTCGAAGTCTTTTTGCTTCAAAGGTCAACAGATGCTGGGCGGGCAGTGATATTATCAAACTAAAGGAGTTTTTCATATAACCTTTTTAAGTTGTTCGGCCTTTCTTTCGACATCTTTAAGGCTGCCGGTCATATAGAATGCCTGTTCGGGATAATCATCGTATTCGCCGGCTACAATTCTTTTAAAGCCTTCGATAGTCTCGCTCAAGGGAACATAAACGCCCTGCTGACCGGTAAATTTTTCGGCAACGAAGAAGGGCTGAGAAAGAAATTTCTGAATGCGCCTGGCCCGGTTAACTATAACTTTGTCTTCTTCAGAGAGCTCTTCCATACCGAGAATTGCGATTATATCCTGTAGTTCCACGTATCTCTGGAGAATCTCCTGTACCGCTCTGGCAGTTTTGTAATGCTCGTTACCGACAAAATCCGGAGCCAGAAGCCGTGAATTTGAAGTAAGTGGGTCTACTGCCGGGTAGATGCCAAGTTCGACAATCTTTCTCGATAAAACAGTTGTGGCATCGAGATGGGAAAAGGTGGTCGCCGGAGCAGGGTCGGTGATGTCATCGGCGGGAACATAGATTGCCTGCACCGAAGTAATAGAGCCGGTGGTCGTGGTTGTAATTCTTTCCTGCAATGCACCCATTTCAGTGCTTAAAGTCGGCTGGTAGCCAACTGCTGAGGGCATGCGCCCAAGCAGAGAAGAAACTTCAGAACCCGCCTGAACGAAACGAAAAATGTTGTCAATAAAGAGAAGAACATCCTGCCCTTCGCGGTCACGGAAAAATTCTGCCATTGTAAGGGCTGATAACGCTACCCTCAAGCGCGCTCCCGGGGGTTCGTTCATTTGTCCGAAAACCAGGCAGGTTTTTTCCAATACTCCCGATTCTTTCATGTCGAGATATAAATCATTGCCCTCGCGGGTTCGTTCGCCGACTCCGCCAAACACAGATACCCCGCCGTGTTGCTTGGCAATGTTATTGATAAGTTCCATAATAAGAACTGTCTTGCCGACCCCGGCGCCGCCAAAAAGTCCGATTTTTCCGCCCCTGGCGTAAGGGGTCAGCAGATCGACAACTTTGAGCCCGGTTTCGAGAATGTCACTGGTTTTTCCCTGTTGTCTGAAAGCCGGTGCGGGCCTATGAATAGGCCATTTTTCTCCTGCCCGTTCAAGCGGCCCGGCTTCGTCTATTGTCTGGCCGAGGACATTAAAAATTCGACCGAGAACCCTGTTTCCCACCGGTACAGAAATTGGTTTTCCCAGGTCTTTGACCTTGAGGTGGCGGCGCAGGCCGTCGGTTGGTCCCATGGCAATAGTTCTTACTATATCGTTACCAAGATGCAGGGCAACTTCGAGTACGAGTCTGGAGTTAAACAAAGGGTTTTGTACTTCCAGAGCATTATAGATACTGGGCAATTGTCCGGCGGGAAATTTAACGTCTACCGCCGGGCCCATAATTTGTATTATTTTACCGTCAATCATTTGTTTGCTCCATTCAGGCTTCAGTGCCGGAAATTACTTCAGCGATCTGCTGAGTTATAAGGGCCTGTCTGCTGCGGTTGCAATCGAGTTGCAGCTCATCTATTATTTCCTGGGCCCGATCGGTTGCCGAGGTCATTGCGGCCATTCTTGCGCTTTGTTCTGCCGCTGAAGATTCAATAAGTGCTTTGTGCAGCAGGTTGCGCAGAAACCTTGGTATGAGTTGATCAAAAATAACAGTAGGCGAGGGCACAAAATCGAAGGATCTGTTCGATTTTATTTCGAGCCTGTCTTGAATCTGGCTGGTGTCAAGGGGCAGCAGCTTAGAAACAACCGGGTATTTGCGGGTTGGCGAAATAAAGCTTGTATAGATCAGCGATACCTCATCTACCTTACCCGATCTGAACAAATAAAAAATTTGTTCTGCAACATCAAATAGTTCTTGATGGGCGCTTCTTATATTTAGTTCAGGGTATTTTTCGATAACTTCAAAAGAGAGTTTTGAAAAAAACCTGACCGCTTTTTTGCCGATTACAATAACTTTTTTGTTTTTTGCTTCGCTTTCGCTAATAACTTTACGGGCAAAACGGTTAATGTCTTGATTGAAGCCGCCGCACAGACCCCTTTCGCCTCCAATCATTACGTAGGCCGAGGTATTGACTTCTCGCGGAATAAGACATGGATGATGATATTTTTCGGGCAGTTGGCTGCGAATGCTGTATACGATTTGTTCAAGGCGCGATATATAGGCATGGGTAAGATCAATTTGCTCCATAGCTCTGCCAAGTCGGGCAGTAGACATCATTTTCATTGCCCGGGTGATTTGCTGGGTGGTTGCTACACCTTTGATTTTTTGTTTTATATCTTTTAAGCCTGGCATAATTACTCTTTTGAGGAAATAACCCCTGAACCTGATTCTTTCTTTTCTTCTTCTTCATGCAGTTCTTTCGCGTGATATTGCAGCATGTAGACATTCTCGGTGAATTCTTTTATCAGTTCGATGAAGCGGGACTCGGTTTCCTTGTCGAAAACAGGTTTTCGCTTGAGTGAAAGCATGATTTCAGGATGTTTCTGATGCAGATATTTAAGGAGGAATTTTTTATAGCGCGAGATTTCACGTTTGTCGAGATGATCGGTATAACCTTTGGTTGAGGCCAATATGGTAACAACCTGGTCTTCGATGGGCATGGGGCAATATTGTGCCTGCTTAAGCAGCTCAACCAGGCGCTCGCCTCTGGCCAGCTGATCCTGGGTTGCCTTGTCGAGATCTTTGGTAAATTGAGAAAAAGCTGCCAGTTCTCTGAATTGAGCCAGCTCGAGTCTTAATGGGCCTGCAACTTTTTTCATGGCTTTTACCTGGGCGCTGCCGCCGACCCTGGATACAGATAACCCTGCATTAATTGCCGGTCTTACTCCGGAATTGAACAGGGCACTTTCTAAAACAATCTGACCATCTGTAATTGAGATAACATTGGTTGGAATATAAGCAGAAGAGTCGCCTGCCTGAGTTTCGATAATGGGTATAGCGGTCAATGAGCCGGCCCCCATTTCGTCGCTTAATTTGGCGGCTCTTTCGAGCAGGCGGGCGTGTAAATAGAAAATATCGGCGGGGAAAGCTTCACGACCGGGTGGGCGTCGTAACAGCAGAGAAACCTGACGGTAGGCGACTGCGTGTTTACTTAAGTCATCATAAATGCAGAGCACATGCTGTCCTTTGTCGCGAAAGAACTCACCCATTGCGCAGCCGCTGTATGGTGCCATAAATTGAAATGGTGCCGGGTCAGAGGCAGAAGCGGCAACTATTATTGTATGTTCCAGTGCCCCGTATTTGCGCAGGGTTTCGACCACCTGAGTAATGGTAGACATTTTTTGACCAATTGCAACGTAAACGCAAATAACGTCTTTGTCTTTCTGGTTAATGATCGTGTCTACTGCAATCGCCGTTTTACCTGTCTGGCGATCGCCTATAATCAGCTCGCGCTGGCCTCTACCTATGGGAATCAAGGCATCTATGGCCTGAATGCCGGTTTGTAGCGGCTGATTAACCGGCTGGCGTTGAATAATATTGGGGCTTGAGCTTTCTACGGCTCGGTGTTCCTCAGGCACAACAGGTCCTTCACCATCAAGCGGTTGCCCCAGAGGATCGAGAACGCGACCGAGCAAGTGCCTTCCGACGGGTACAGATAAAATGCGTTCTGTGTCTTTAACCAGATCGCCTTCGTGAATGCCGTCATGGGGGCCTAATACCAGACAGCCGACATTATCTTCTTCTAGATTGAGCACATAGCCTTTTACTCCGTTGGCGAACTCGACAAGGTCGCCGGCCATAGCTTTCGGAAGACCATGGACTCTGGCGATGCCGTCGCCACATTGCAAAACTACACCGGCTTCGACTGTTTTAAGCTCAGCTGAGAATTGCTGTATTTCTCGCTTTAAAACAGAAATTATTTCATCTGATCTGATTGTCATATTCGCTCCTAGAGTGCGATAGTAGGCTGGGTCATCAGAGTTTCAAGCCAGTCTTCATCTACTCTGTTCATTAATTCTTTTAATTGTTTCAGGCGGTTTCTTATTGATTCATCAACTACCTGGTCGGTGAATTGAACAATAATTCCACCCAGAATTGCCGGGTCAACTATTTCCCGTATCTCTATGTGTCCGAATTTTTTTGAAAGAATTTTTCTGAGTTTCTTACGCTCAGATTCAATCAAAGGAACTGCTGATTTTATAATAATGCCCCTTATACCGTGTTTGCGGCGATATAGTCTTTCGATTTCTTGAGATATCTGCTCGAACAGGCCGAGTCTCTTCTTTTTTATCAACATGCAGATAAAATCGACTACCAGATGCTGAGCCGAAGCGCCGAAAATATTTTGAATCAGTTTGATTTTGCGGTCTATGTGTATTGTAGGATGAAGCAGAATTTCAGAAAGCCCTTCGTAACCAAAAAACAATGCATTAAATGCTTCAAAGTCTTTAAAGCCAGCTTCCAGGTCTTCTTTTTCCAGAAGATCAAAGAAAGCATTTGCGTATCTTTTAGCTATTAGTTTTTTCTTTTCAATCATTATTCGTTAAGACTGTGGTAAGGCAAATCTTCTTCAAGCCTTTCAATTGTTCGCTCTATGAGTTTACGGTGAATATCGTCATCAAGAGATTCTTCGACCACTCTTTCGGCTGCCGTCAAAGTTAAATGTACCACTTCTTCTCTAAGTTGCATCCAGGCAGCCTGCCTTTCACTGAAGAGCTCCATCTCGCCTTCTTCTACAATTCTTTCAGCTTTTTCACGGGCCTCGAGAATTATTTCGGTAGTTTTCAGGTTGGCATCTTTAATGGCCTGCTGTTTAATTATGTAAGCTTCCTGCTCGATGTTAGCCAGATGCTTTTCATAAACCTCTTTTAAAGCCAGGGCAGTGTCGTGCTCTTCTTCGGCGGAAAGTTTAATTCTGCCGATCGACTCGCGTCGCTCTTCGAGAATTTTGCCCATCGGAGTGAAAAGAAAACGATTGAGAATGAAAAGAAGAACGAAAAAGTTTATGGTTTGTGAAATTAAAACAGGCCAGCTGAATTCAAACATAGATGGCTGATGAGACTCTGATTCTGTAGCCAGTTCAGCAGTTTCTGTTTGATGCAGCGAAGTATTTTCGCTTTGTGCAGGGGCCGCCGTTATTTTGCCTGAAAAGCAAAAGACGGTTAGAAGCACTACCAGAAAATATTTATAGTATGTTTTAATTCCCGTATTCATTTTACCTCTAATCAGAGAATTACCATTTAACGAAGAGAAGAATGAGGGCTACGAGCAGGCAGTAAATTGCCAGCGACTCGATCATTGCCAGACCGATAATCATTACAAATCTCAGTTCACCTGAGATTTCGGGTTGTCTTGAAATTGAATCGATCGTCTGGCTTATTACCCGACTCATTGCATAGGCTGCCATGCCGCATCCGATCGATATGCTGAATGCAGCGCCAAGAATTTCTGCAATATGAGCAAGACTCGTATAGTAATCCATAGTTACCTCCGATTTAATGACTCTCTGCTATAGCGCCAGAGAGGTATACTCCTGATAGAATTGTAAAAACAAGTGCCTGTAACAAACTGGTGAAAATTGCCAGCAGGTGCATTGGAATAGGCACGATTAACGGAAAAATGAAGCTGGTTAATACCAGAATGACGACATCTTCGCCCATTATGTTACCAAACAGCCTCAAAGTTAAGCTTATCGGCCGCGAGATTTCTCCGACAATATGAATAGGAACCATGAGCGGCGCCATCCACCAGATCGGGCCGGCAAAATGCTTGATATAGCCTGTGCCATGATGCTTGAAACCATAGTAGGCGGTGAGAAAGAAAATGATCAAAGCCATGCCCAGGCAGTTGGAAAAAAGACTGGTGGGAGATTTAAGACCGGGAACCAGGCCCATTATATTTGCGAGAAAAATATAAATAAAAACGGTAGATAATACCGGTAGCAGTTCCTTGACCTTGTCTTTCCCGACAATGTTGGTTACAAATGATTCGAGAGATTCATAGCAGTACTCAAAAAAATTCTGAAACTTACCCGGCTCATCAAAGGTCAGATGATGGCTGAAATACCATACAAAAATGCCGACAAAAATACTGGTTAACCACGGCAGAACAACCCCTGGCGATGCCGGAATAAATGAAAAAATATAGAGAATGTCTTTTTCTAGTGCATGCATATCAGTTTTCTTTCTCTATATTATTTTCGACATTTTTTCTTGTTGTATAAACAATAATTAATATGGTTGAAATTATTATAAATTGACTGGTTAAAAGGCCAAATATGAGCTGCAATATAGAAAAGCCCATATATTTTAGTATAAACGCAATCGCAAGAATGAAAAGCAATTTGAAGCTCGAGCTTAAAACCGCAATAATACGAAACCACTCAGGCAGTTTATCGATTGCCGAAAAAGTGAAGGTTAAAGAAAAAAAGCCGATAATGCCAACGGCATAACCAATTATAAATGCAGCATAAAATTGTTTTTCAATAAAAAATAATGCAATTAGAATTATAGTGATAAAAATACTGCCTGCTATAATCAGCCGACTGCATCTTTTAATCTTTTCGTTTCGGGTTATTGGTTCTGTCAAATTCTTTAAAGCTTTCTTTTATTTGTTTATAGGTTTGAACAGCCGCAGCTGCTAACCCAAGCAATATACCGACAATTATTCCCAGAGGTTTTGTATTGAAATAAAGATCGAACTGGTAGCCGGCAAACAGGCTCAAAGCGACGCAGATGCCACCGGTCAAACCAGTGCTTAATACTTTGCCTGTGAAACCGGTCTGTCTGATCAGATTCTTTTTAATTTTACCCATTTAAATGATCAAAGTGGGCTTTTGCCCTTTTATATCTTCGACATAGCAGCGTAGCAACTCGGCAACGCTCCAGGCCTGGGCATAGCAACCACGCGGGGTGTGAGGCATATTTCCGTCAAATATTTCGGAAATATTGCCTATGCAGGCTTCCCGGTTAAGATGATTTTTGAACGGAGCTATCATATTCGAAGCTCTCAGCTGAGCCTGCATCGAGAAATTGTTGGCTTTGAGATACGCACTGATGAAAGGCCCGACAAGGTAGCCCCATACTGTTCCCTGGTGATATGCAGCATCTCTTTTAAGCCTTGAACCGCCATAAAAGCCGACATAGCGGTCATCATCAGCGGCAAGGCTTTTGAGACCGTGAGAAGTATAAAGAGTAGCAAAAACTTTGTCGACTACCTGTTTTTCTGCAGTCTGATCAAGCAGGCTGAAAGGAAGATATACGGCAAAAATCTGATTGGGTCTGATTGAATCGTCTATTTCGCCGTCGGGAGAAATTACATCATAAAGACAGTTTTCGTCGTCGTTCCAGAAAGTATTTAAGAATGATGATTTTACTTTTTTGGCAAGTGACGTGGTTTCGCGCGAGTTGCCTTCAAACTTTTCCTTGAATATGCAAAGAATTTTAAGAGCATTGTACCAGAGGGCGTTAACTTCGACTGCCTTGCCGTTGCGTGGGGTGACTACCCAGCCGTCAACCTTTGCATCCATCCAGGTAACCTGCACGTCATTGTTGCCGGCCATCAAAAGACTGTCTTTGGAATCGACTTTTATATCGAAGTGAGTGCCCTGAATAAAAGCGTCTGCAATTTGCAGCATGGCTTCGTAAAGATGCTCCTGAACAAAGTCATAATCATCGGTATATTCTATATATTTATATGCAGCAAAAAAGAACCACAATGAGGCGTCTACACTGTTGTAAGCAGCTTTGACCCCACTGTCGGCAAAGCAATTGGGTATAAGACCATGATGAATTGAATCGGCAAAAGTTTTTAAAATAGAGCGGGCGTCGGCAGTTCTACCGGTTACCAAAGTTAGACCCGGTAAGGAAATAAGACTGTCGCGACCCCAGTCGGAAAACCAGGGGTAACCTGCAAGAATTGTTTTGCCTTTGGTGCTGAGACGATCGACTATAAACTGGTCAGCTGCAACCAGCAATTGCTTTAGGAACTGGTCATCAGAGTTAAGCGATTTTTCTATGTTGACGATTCTGTTTTCTTCACGCTTTCTCAGATCGATCGGATTAAAAGAGCTTATATTTTGATCGGAAAAAATTATCGAAGCAGAGCCTTCGGGTAGATCAATTTCAATGTAGCCGGTGGAAAAGTCGTCTTCATAAGCTGCCAGCCCACGATCTTCTTCGACCTGAAGAAATATGTCGCGATGCCAGTCAGGGGCAGAAACAAAATTTCCTCTATCCCATCTGACAAATAATTCGGGAGCGTTAAAGAAAGGCTGAAGTTTAAAACTTTTGTTTTCGGCTTTTACTTTGTTGTCTATGCCGTCATTTTCGAACAGATTGCCGTGAAAATCACGGAACAAAAAGTGGGGTCTTACTTTAAGAGTCGTTTTGCGCCCGTTATTGAGTATTTTATAGGTTACCAGACTGGTGTTCTGGCCATAGACCATATTTATGGTTTTTATCAGCAGAACATCTCTGAATTGATAATACCAGGTAGGTAGAGGTTCGCGCTCAAACCGCTCAAGATGCAAATAACCCGCTGGGTTTTGTATTTTATCGCTGTGTACACAGGTTGAGAGGTTTACTTCATGCCCGTCTATGACCAGAATTTCTTCGAGGCGAGATACAAGAACGATTCTTTCAACCGGGGGGCGCATGGAAGCAACCAGAATACCATGATAGCGCCTGGTGTTTATGCAGGGTACAGTCGAAGAAGCATACCCTCCGATTCCATTGGTGATAAGCCATTCTTGCCGGGTGGCATTGGTAATATCTGATTGGATTTCACGTCCTATTGACATCATAAGTTGTGCTACCTCCTCGGCGCCCTGTAGTTGATAAGCCAAGTTAACAGATTTTACCGTTTATATCAATCAATACCCCGCAAGCCACGTCCTGAATGCCACTAAGATAAGAAGTAAAATTTTGCGAATCGTGCTCGCCTGTCCGCCATAGCCTTGGCGACGGTGGATGCTCGTAATCGTCCTCGTTGTCGATTTTTCTTCGGATCCCGATATCAATTCCAGAAAGTTATTTTCTCACACCAGGCCTCAAAGCCACAAATATCTACAAAAAAGCCCCTAATCCGTCATCGTATATTGGTGGTTGAGCGTAGTCGAAACCACCAAATGGACGGTTACAGGGTCCCTTTGACAGGTAGGATGCCTTAATGCTGGGGCGCATGAGGATACAAGCCGCCCCAGTGCGACTCCGCTCAGGGACCATACTGGCCCGCCATTTTTGACCGGTTCTAACCGGATCAGGAATCCAGAATAAGTTCTGGTTTCATTTTTTCTATTGATTGCAGCCTATTTAACCTATGGAAAATGGCTTGCGGGTAAGTTTAAACTTGATGACAATATTAAGACCCCGGCACATCGCCTGAGAGACGAAGGCGATTATATGCCGGCAAAAGCTCCGGTAGTGCTTGGTCATCATTTTGCCTCTATTGCCGGGGCAGTATATTGTTTCTCCTTTTTACCTGGGCCACCCTTGCGCTTGTAATTGCGGCTTTTACCATTATAGTTGCCCGAACCTTTGCTACTGTACCCCAGGCGGCAAGCTCTTCGGTAATGTTTATTATGCTGGCGGTGGTTTTTGGATTCATTATAAACCGTCTTCGAGTAGGACTGGGCGGCGCCACCGTTGTGGGAGTATTATTACTGTTGTTGATGGTATGGCTTGGATCTGAATATCCTTTGCAGATCAAGCAGAATATTTGGCTTTATCTGCTGATCGCTTATATTTATGTCGCTTCGGTTGCGCCTGTCTGGGTATTATTTGAATTCTTTTTTGTTATACATTCTTCTGTTCGGCGGTTTTGTCGGTATGCTTTTTTATAATCCTGAAATTGTTTTTCCCGCTTTTACTACTTTTAAAGTCGAAAAGTTGGGTTATCTTTTTCCCATGCTTTTTGTAACCGTAGCTTGCGGCGCTTCGCTTTTCAGGAGCTGGCCGATTTTGCTCCGGAAAAACTGGCAAAACCTTTAAAAAACAAACACCTGGCAACTGTTTTTACCATTCTCCCGGCCGCGGTATTGATTTTCACCGGTCAGTGGAAGCTTATCTGGCCTTTGTTTGGTTCGGCCAATCAGTTGCTTGCTTCTATCTGTTTTTTAAGTATAAGTGTTTGGTATTTTCATTCTTTTCATCGTAAGCCTCTTTTTATAACAGTACCTATGGTAACAATGTTTCTGGCAGGTTTCCTTGCCGTAGAAGCCGCATCAATAATGCGCAGCAAAAAGAATTATTAAACCACAGAGCCCACAAAGTTCACAGAGCCGATCTTTTAATCTTTTTCAGCCTGTGCTTACAGTAATACTCTGCCTTAAGAAAAGCATGAATGCTTTTCTTAAGGCAGAGTATTACTGTAAAAGCCGGCGGTATAACCGTCCGGCTTTCCCGCGCACGTCAGATATTCAGAAAAACACCAGTGCTTTTCTGAATATCTGACGTGCGCGGGAATACAGGCTGAAAAAGATTTCTCGGTGGACTCAGTGAGCTCGGTGGTTTAATTCTTTCGGGTGTCGCTATTGCTTTCGCAATCGAAAAGCGAGTTCCGATACCGATATGCGATTTTTATTCGGGGGAGAGGCACCAGCTGGCGGCAATATCGGCTATTTCGGCGGCTTTGCTGCCGGTGGTCATGTTCATGTGGGTGCCGTTACTTATTGCTACCATGAGCTTTCGTTTTGCCTGCACAGCATCGTAACCGGGTTTTACCAGTTTTTCAGGAGCAATTCTATCATTGGTGCCATATATAAGGCAGGCAGGAGACTGGATATTTTTAAAATAATCGAGGTAATCGATGCTGCCATCGCGATTGGTAAATCTCCGCTTTTTGATCCACATTAGAGCCTGGAGAAAGGTTTCTACCGGAACATTAACGGTGGTGTTCTTGATGAGAAAACGAAAAAGATTTAAATCGTATGTTCTTTCTGGCGGACTGGTCACAGCGAGAAGAGCGCAGAGAATTCGACCGGTTATTTTGATTGGCACTGTTCTGTATCCGGTTAAAGAGGATACTCTGACAAAAGAGCGCATTAACGGCGGGTAAAGGGGTAGATTGTAAAATTTGAAAGGGGACGCTGCAGTTACTATGGCCGGTGCGTCTATAATGCCTGTTGCCTGGGCTGTCATTGCCAACATGCCACCCATGCTGTAGCCAAAAACAAAAGGCTTGCAGCCGGCTTCACGGCAGGCAGATTTCCAGATACGGGGCATATCTTTTTGCAGATGGAAGTCAAAATCCCAGGCTTCGTTCTGGTGTCGACTTACCGGATAGTTATAAGGAAAAAGGTCAAAATGACGGGCAAGATATACTCCAAGCCCCTGGGGAATTGAAAATAAATTGGAATTGTTGCAGATGCCGTGAAGTAATAATAAAGGCGGTCTTGCCGGCATCAGTCTATATCCTCGAGATCGGCCAGATTTGGGCCGGCTGCCATATCGCATACAAGTGGAACATCAAGGGATACGCAGTTTTCCATGATCTTTTTCAGCTCGGGACCAACTTTTTCCAATTCTTGTTGGGGAACGGAGAAAACCAGTTCATCATGAATTTGCAAAATGAGTTTTGTTTTATAGCTATTTTCTTGAAGTAGCCCGGTAGTTTCGAGCATTGCTTTTTTTACCAGATCGGCGGCTGAACCCTGCAGTCTGGTATTCTTCGCAATTCTTTCTGAGCCGGAGCGGATTTGAAATTTTTTAGATTCTATATCCGGCAGTTTGCGCACCCGCCCGAGCAGGGTTTGAACTTCATGGGTTTTGCGCACCTCTTCGAGAATTTCTTCAAAAAACTCAGTGACT
>JBNJGH010000051.1:18388-23334 GCA_051747585.1 Candidatus Rifleibacteriota bacterium | reverse complement strand
AAGGCTTGCTGAAGAAGGAAACAATGGCTGAAAAAGATTCTCTGTGTTCTCTGTGCGCTCTGTGGTTATTTTCTTTGTGGCTTTGAGACTTGGTGTGAGAAATTTTCTTTTCTGAAACCAACTGATAGTCGCATACCGAGAATTGCTGATAAATACTTGCTGAATTGCGCATACTTAAAGTTTGCAGTATATTGGTGCCACAATGAAAATACTTCTATGCGCTATAAACAGTCGCCACACACATACGGCAATCGCTCTGGGCTATCTTAAAACCTTCTGGGAAAAAGATGAGAGCAGACCAAAGGCCTTGATTCGTGAATATGACATTAATCAGACCTGTGAAGATATTTATTCTGATATTATCGCTCAGAAACCTGATGTTGTAGCTTTTTCTGTATATATCTGGTCTCTTAATATGACTTTAAGCGTCTGCTCTGCCATAAAAGCCGCCTTACCAGATGTGCGAATAATACTCGGTGGTCCGGAAGTATCGTACACAAGCGAAAAAATACTTTGCGAAAATCCATTTATTGACATTATTATTCGGGGAGAAGGCGAGGCAACTTTTGCTCAAGTCTGTGAGAAGCTTATTGATGGTTCTTGTTTAGATAAGGTTAAAGGCATAACCTTTAGAAAGAATCAAAAAATCATCTATAATTTAGATCAACCGCTGATTGAGAACCTTGATGACATTCCCTCCCCTTTTCAGCAGGAAGTTTTTAAAGGACGCAAAAGTTTCACCTATTATGAAGCTTCACGGGGTTGCCCTTCCAAATGCCGTTATTGCCTAAGTTCCGTTCAGGGGAAAATAAGAAACCATTCGCTGCAAAGAGTTAAAGGAGATCTTGATTATTTTTTTACTTCAGAATATCGCCAGGTCAGATTTGCAGACCGAACTTTTAATTTTGACCATAAACGTGCAATAGAAATAATTAAGTACATTCTAAAAAATAATCACAAAAAAATTAATTTCCATTTCGAGATACAGGCTGACTTTCTCTCTTCTGAAATTCTTGAACTTTTCAAACAGGCGCCGGAGGGCATGTTTCATCTCGAAATCGGTGTACAATCTACTAACCCTGAAGCATTGAAAAGTGTAAACCGCATTTTCCAACTTGAAGCCCTCAAAAAGAATGTTCAAGAGTTAAAAAAACACACCGGCTGCCATCTACACCTTGACCTCCTTGGAGGGCTACCTCATGACAAATTCGCCGACTTTTTAAACGGTCTGAACGATATCTGGCATCTTGGTCCTCACAGCATACAAATAAGTCTGGTAAAAGTTCTTAGAGGGACGCCGCTTTTACAGGATGTCGAAGAAGGCAAGATTTTTGCCATGCAGATGCCACCTTACACAGTTTTACGAACAAACTGGCTTTCTGAGCAGGAAGCTCTGCAAATTCAATTTATAGGGAAACTTGTTGAAGGCATTTACAATTGCCATCGATATCAGAATTCTTTGCAATTTATTATTGATGAGCTTTATAAAAAGAATGCAGCCCAATTTTTTCTAGATTTAACCAGCTTCTGGCTGAAAAAGAAACTACCTTTTTTCAATTTCTCACCAAAGAATATTTACAAGCAACTTTATGAATTTGCAGGCAGTTCACGCGAACAAAAGCTTGCTTCAGAGGCGGCAAAAACTTTAATTGAACATGAATTTCATCTCAGTCAGAAGGTTCCTTCAGGCACGAGCATGGCAGGGCCGGAAAACCGAACAGGGAAAAATAAAACCGGTTTTAGAATTACTCCGGGACTTAAAACCCTCTGGTATGACTATGATCTTAACAAGCTGCTCAAACGCGAAGAGGTTTTACAGAAAGGTGCTTTTCCATTTGTCTATTGTTACGAAAAAGATCTTTCCAAAACTCCAAATACAAGACTGCTGAACCTTGATCTTTATAGAGCTTTTGTATTAGCCTGCATTGACAAGAAAATTCAACTAAAGGAATTTGCCAGAATCTGGAAAAATTCAATTCCTTATAAAATCAGTCAGCCTGTTTTTACAGAAGTTATTGAAAGTCTACAGCAGGAAGGCCTATTATATAATTCAAGAAATGCCAACTATAAAGAAGTTGGGAAATTGATCAGCCAAACCCAGACATTAAGTTAATTATTTCAGGGAGATTACATTTATGCCTATTTATACTTATCGCGCCAAAGACGAAAACAAATCTTGTGAATATTGCCAGGAATCTTTTGAAACTATCCAGGGAATCAGAGAAGATGCCCTTACAGAATGCCCCAAATGTCATAACGAAATAGTAAGGCTGATTAATACCCCCAAACCTTTTAAAGACAGATCTGAACACAAGCTGCTTTCAGACAACAACCTCAAGAAACATGGATTTAAAAAACTTGTCAAAACCGGAAAAGGAACTTACGACGAAGTTGTTTAACAAAAAAATCATACCTGTTTTTTATAAGGGAAAAACCCTTGATTTTATTCCGGAAAAAAGCCCCTTTTCCTTTTCCAGAATACTTCATGACGACAAAAAGCTTATTTTAAAGCTTCCTTCAACAATTGCTGAAAATGAAGTCAGGGAATTTTGCTCTAATCAAATTTTTAACTGGCTGAAATCTCAGGCACGAAAAACAATAAACGAAAAAGTATATTCGCTTTGTAACTCGTTTAATTTAAGCTACAACAAGGTTTCCATTAAAGATACCAGATCCAGATGGGGAAGCTGCTCAGGTAAAAAAAACCTCAATTTCAACTGGCGCCTGATAATGGCTCCCGAAGAAATAATTCATTATATTGTAGTTCATGAAACGGCACATTTACAGCAGATGAACCATTCGAAATTTTTCTGGAATCTGGTTTATAATCGCTGCCCTGATTACAAAAACCACAGGGAATGGCTGAAAAAAAATGGCACCACTCTGATGGAATGGTGCCCCGATTTATAGAGAACTTTTCTTCAAGAACTGCTTTTAGAAACCATTAGTGCCCTGTAACTCTTCAAACTTTTGAATATTCATCATTTTTTCGCGGATTGAATTCAGTTTCAATTTATTTTCTTCGTCAGCACTTTGGTAGAAGTCGTTGAAAACCTTCAAAAGAGCAGAATTCTTATTTTCTGCCTGAAGCCTGAAGTTTTTCATAAACTTTTCTTCGTTTTTCAAAAGACGTTTCAATACAAGCTCAGCCTCAACATCTTCAGCAGTAGAAGCCTCATCCTTACTTGATAAAACCTCATCATCATAAGAACCAATAGAAGGAGCTTCGGCTATTTGTCGTAAAATCTTCAAAGCAGAAGCTTCATCAAAGTTTTGCCTTTCATAGGCTTCATATTGGGCAAGAGAAACCTCATAAGACTGGCGACTGTCGGCACGCGCTATGGAAAAAACAAAATCAGCCGGACCCGCTCCTTTTGCATAAGCTTGTTCAATTTTCATTGTATCGGGACCACGATTTATAACCAACAACATCATTTTATCGTGATCTTTCGGAACAGTCAGAGTTGTTTTAGCCGTAAATTTTGTAACTCTGATCCATTCAACCATAGATTCTGATTTCCTCGCCGAAGACCAGCTCAAAAAGGCGAGATCGAAGTTATTTTTGTAACGACCCGAAGAAATTTTTTCTCCGGCAAAATGTATTTCAATTTCTTCTCCGCGAATAGACTGGTCGGTAATAATTATTCCCTTGCTTGACCAGCATTTTACCGAAGACTTGCCTCTACCGGGTATTTTTGACAGCCTCATCTGAGGTCTCAATCTTAACCTGGACAATTGTTTATCATAACCATAATCGCCGCCGGAAATCCGTGAATCATTCAAGTGGTTAGCAACACAAAAATTTCTAAATAGCTTTGCAGCATTGGTTTTTATGCGCTGTTTTTTAATAGCGGCATTCAATCCCGAAAGCCCCTGAGACTTCTGCTTTATCATTCTTTTTACAAAAGCACGACGCCTGGGTTCGGTTGAAGAAATGTGTTTAGAAATATAGTAAGCCCACAAATAAACCTGACCATAGTTTGCCAGCATTGAATCTTGAGACCAGGCGCATAAATTGTTATCAGGCTCTTTCAAGAAAGTTTTAAGCTGCGGTGCATGGCCATAACCGCACAGATAAGGGGCAAGCTGCGAAAGACTTTCATTTACCCAGGTAAATTCTTTGGGGTCATGGTTCCAGTGAATCATGTGCTGAAACTCATGGGCAATAACGCTGAAAAACTTTTTAGTTCCCGGGTTACCGGGACAAATATCGAGATACAGCATCTCTCTTTCATTACTTTTTGGATTCTTTGCACGGCTGTATTCATCGCCTGCATAAAAGTAACCGGCGGTAAAGCCTTTTTGCCCGTTATCGGGATTATAACTATCTTTAATATCCAGCAAAAGCAAAGTAATTCGCTCATCGCCGTCAATACCGGGCGACCATTCAGAGCCAAACATATCCCTGGTTTCAGGGTAAATATTTTTATCAAATTCGTTTTTTATTTTTTCAAGGTTTGTATTGCTTACTTTTTTACCTGCTTCAACGAAAACATAGCAGTGCCGACCGATTTTTTTTAAAAATGCCTGAATTTTTTCGGGTCGGTTTTTAAGAACATTGTAGGTTGTAAATGTTTCTACATCGCCAACTTCAGGTGGTTTTGTATCAGCAAATTGAACAAAACCTTTAGTACGCAATTGATATTCGGTTCTGGTTTCTTTTTCGAAATTATCGGCAAGCCATTTTGTTTCTTCTTCAAACAGGTGTGTACCATCCTGCCAGGCACTTACAGGGCTTAAGAAGCACGCAAGCAGCAGCACAGCTATAATTAATATTTTATCTCTTAAAATAAGCAATAGTCTTCTCCTGAAACCTTAATCCTTTTAATTATACTGATTTAGATCATAACCGCAAATTTTTCAAAGCAAAACATAGTCTGTCTTTTTTGCAGTAATTCTCCATTTGTTTGTAATAACCGTTTCAAGACATTTAGATTGCTTCGTCG
>JBNJGH010000051.1:0-18288 GCA_051747585.1 Candidatus Rifleibacteriota bacterium | reverse complement strand
AACCGCAAATTTTTCAAAGCAAAACATAGTCTGTCTTTTTTGCAGTAATTCTCCATTTGTTTGTAATAACCGTTTCAAGACATTTAGATTGCTTCGTCGTTCTGCTTCGCATAAAGCTACGCAGAACTCCTCGCAATGACCCCCTAAGCGGTCCCTGAGCGTAGTCGAAGGGACCCTGTAACCATCCATTGGTCATTTCGACTACGCTCAATGACCAATATATAATGACAGTCCCAAATTGTCATTGCGAGGAGCATCGCGAAGAAGCAATCTTTAATATTCTAAATTTTAATATTTAAAAAAAACAAAAATGTCTTGAAACCTACTAATATTACTAAGTGGATAACAACTAGCCTTTTTTATCAGGGCTTGAGTTTAGCTTTTAATTGGTGCATAATCACCCTGCAGGTAATAATTTTTGAACGGTACAAGATGAAAGCAAAAACAATATGTCAGACACAGAAATTGAAAGCCACAAACCAGAGAAAAAAAAAAGCATACTTCTCGATCAGATATCAATTCTGACTATAGGATTCCCATTTGTAATTTTTAAATTTCTCCTCGGAGTAGTTTGTTTAAATATGCCATCACTGCCCCTGCATAATTTTATTGGCTACATTCTTTTTGTCCTGGGATTCGTTGATGCATTGATCAATCTAATCAACTTTATTTTTCTTTTTATTTTTCGTCGCTATTTTACCGAAGTCTGCAGCCTGACAATTATATTGGCAAAGGTTTTCAAAAATTCCAGTCATTATGAGGCATGGAAGGAGTTTGGCACCTCTCTGGATGTTATGCTTTCTTTTACCCTTGTAGCATTAATGGTAGGCGCAGATCTATTCGGCTACCTCCCTCCGGCTTTAACCAAAGTCTGGAGTATAAGTGTGGTTATTAACGTTCTTGGGGCCGGTTTATCGAGAATGCTGCTAACTCTGCCCCGTAAAACAGGAGATAATTAACCGATTTTATTCACCCGAATCAATTTCGCTGCCATTCATTTCTACTTTTGAATCCTCTCCGTCACTGCTGACATCTATATTCAAGCCACCAATGTTGATTTTGGCATTTCCATTTTTATCTGAATCGACTTTTAAACCAGGCATATTAACTTTTGCTGCCCCATCCGCGTCTGAGTTTACTTCTAGACCAGGCATTTTTACATTTGCCTTGCCTTCTGATGTTTTGATATCTACGTCTCCGGCCTGAACATTTTTGCTATCAACTTTTAAATCTGCTGATTCAGTTTCGCCCTTTTCTGCAGAGCCGCCACCGCAACCAGTGGATAAAATAGCTCCGACCGCAACAACTAAAATTAAGAATTTACCTGATTTCTTCATATTAACGTCTCCTGAATATTTTGCTTAATTTCATTCTACCATTCGGTATGAAAAAAATCTCCCCGTGGTTTATCAACCCTTTCATAGGTATGAGCTCCAAAAAAGTCTCGCTGGGCCTGAAGCAAATTAGCCGGCAACCGGGCTGTTCTATAGCTGTCAAAATAATTTAGTGCTGAACTCATTGATGGAACAGGAACACCTGTATCTATGGCAATTTTAAGCACGTCTCTCCAGGCCTTTTGTGATTGAGCACTCAAAGCTTCAGCAAATTCCGAGGCAAGTAAAAGATTCTTCAATTCGGAATTATGCTCAAAGGCAGCTTTTATATCAGCAAGGAAATCGGCTCTTATAATACAACCGCCCTGCCAGACTTGAGCAATATTTGCATAGTTGAGCTTCCAGCCATAAGCATTAGAAGCTTTTCTCAGCAGGTGAAACCCCTGAGCATACGAACTAATTTTTGCAGCATAAACAGCTTTTTCCAGCTTATTTATAAAATTTTTCTTGTCGATTTCAGCAGAAATGACCGGGCGCGGTAAAATTTTGGCAGCCTCGACTCGTTCTTCTTTTATGACAGACATACTACGCGCATAAACAGACTCTGCAATCTGAGGCACTGCTATTCCCATGTCGAGGGCAATCTTGGCGGTCCAGCTCCCGGTGCCCTTCTGCCCTGCAGTATCCAGTATTATATCTACAACTGGTTTTTTGCTTTCACTGTCGATTTTTTTAAGAATTTCTGCGGTAATTTCAATAAGGTAAGAGCTCAAAATTCCCTTGTTCCACCTGGCAAATATTTCGGCAATTTCTTCTCTTGTTAGTTTGAGACTGTCGCTCATAAGATGATACGCTTCGCAGATCAGCTGCATATCGCCATATTCAATTCCATTGTGAACCATTTTTACAAAATGACCGGCACCATCAAGGCCCATCCACTGGCAACATGGAGTACCATCTTCGAGGTGTGCAGCAATATCTTGAAAAATCTTCTTAATCTCTGGCCATGCATCCGGGTTCCCGCCGGGCATTATAGCCGGTCCATTGAGAGCCCCCTCTTCGCCACCGGATATTCCTACGCCGGCATATAAAATATTGCTCTTTTTGCAGTCAAGACATCGCCTCTGTGTATCGAGAAAATAGCTGTTTCCGCCGTCAATCAGAATATCCCCTTCATCGAGCAAAGGTTTAAGCAGTTTTATGGTTTGTTCAACCGCCTTACCCGCAGGAATCATCATCATAATCTTTCCTGGCTTACTTAAACAGCCAACAAGTTCCTCAAGTGTTTTGCAGCCAACTATGTTCTTTCCTCTGGCCTCACCTTCAATAAAGGCATCCATCTTTGAAGTGGTGCGATTATAACAGGCAACTTTATATCCGTTTCTTTCAGTATTTAAAATAAGGTTCTGCCCCATTACACCTAGACCAATAAAACCTATATCAGCTTTTTTATCCATCTGCTTTCCTTTCACCAATAACAGAAAGTTTCTTCTTCTAATAATTTTCCGTTTAATATTATTTTACACCATCTAAACTATAATATTTTTTATTCACACACAAATTAAGCTGAACTTGCATAGTAGTTCCGGGCATTAATGACTGAATGAGAGTTGCTGACATTTAGAGGCGAAAAAAAAGACCGGGCAAAAATGCCCGGTCTGCCAGATATCGGATTTTGTCTAGAAGCTCTTCAGAGTTTTAATTCTTTGTTCAAGTTCGAAATTATCACTTTCCTGATTAGCTTTAAATTCAGCAACACCAAGAACTTTATTTATAAGGGGTCTGATGCTTTCCAGTTCAATTTTTCCAGTTGAAGCCTGGTCAATAATTGTATCGAGACTTTCAAGATTACCTGCGTCGAGATCGTTTTTCACTTTTCTGGAAAGCTCAAAACTAATGGTTTCAAGGTTGTTAAAACGAATCATCATGGCTGATTCATTCGATTCGCTATCGCTGACTGCAAAACGTGCGTAATCTTTTACCATCTCATTTGCATCTGCACTTGCGACCATCCTGCTTACAGTCTGACCGGCATCCTTGACTGAGACGCTGTAGCCTACTGCTTTTGCTTTTTTGTAGATATTTTCATCAGCTTCTTCAGGAGCAGTTCCAATAACAACAATCATAGCAGTGTCATATTCCTTGGTAGGAACAATTGTCACTTTTCCAGCTTGAATTTTTTCAGATGCATTTTGTTTAACATCAATGTATGTGATTTTAGGAGTTACTTTATCTCTGGAATTTTTCTCTATTACAGCTACAGAAAATGTATTAAAATGACTTGCATCAAGACTGTGCATTGGAGCCGAAAAGCTTATATCAACTTTAGATTTGGCATTGGCAAGATCAACTTTGATTGCATCAGCACTCCAGAACAATACTTCGCCTTCAATCTCAGCAGGGATAGCTTTAACTGTTTCACTTACCGGCAGTTTCAAGCGACCGAGACTTTTGTCATAACCATACTCATTTTTCTTACCAAGCTCAGGATTGTTAATAAAATTAGTAACTGCAAATCTTTCGAACATTTCGTCAAAAGTTACATCCAGGGCTTTAAAAGCCTCTACATAACCGTTAATACCCTTTTGTTTAGAGTCAACCAGCTTTTTGAAGAAATCCTTGCGACTGTTATCGTTAGCGAGAAAACGGTTGTAGATGTAGTAGTTCCAAAGATATACCTGACCGTAATTAGCTACCATTTGGTCCTCTGCCCATGCAGTCAAACTGTTATCAGGTGTTTTCATATATGAAACAATTTGATTTGCATGCCCGAAACCGCAAAGGTAAGGGGCAATCTGAGAACAGGCTTCGTTAACCCAGGTAGTTTCTTTTGAATCGTGGGCAAAATGAATCATGTGCTGAAATTCATGCGCTACTATAGACATGTAATGATCTTTGGTTGGGTCTGAAGGGTTAATATCGAGATAGAACATTTCGCGTTCGTTAGATTTTATATTGTAACTAGGTGGAATCTGTGAATTCAAGAACTGATCACCGGCGAAGAAATAACCACCGACAAACCCACCTGTGCCGTCAAAGCCATCTTTAATATCAAACATTAACAGAGTAATTCTTTCGTCACCATCAATGCCTGGTTTCCATTCAAACCCAAAGGTTGAGGTGTTAGTAGGATAAATTACCTCATCAAACTGTTTGCGAACATTTTCAAACACTTCATCCGAAAGACTTTTTCCCTGTTCTACAAAAATGTAGCAGTGTTTGCCAATAGCTTTAAGTTCGGCTTTAGTCTGTTCAAATTTATTTTCGACAATATTTTTAGTCCAGAAAGTTTCTACGTCTCCGACTTTATAATTTCTTTTTTCCGGTAATGGAGCTTTTACTCTTTTTGCTCTTTCTACTTTAGTTTCAAGTTTTACGTTTTTAACAAGCTTATCAACATCTTCTTCAAAAATATGAGTGGCATCATACCAAGCCTGCTGCTGTGCTGTCATACCTGGTGCAGCTATAATTGCCATCCCCAGAATAAACAGTGTTAAAAATCTTTTTACCGTATACATACTATAATTCTCCTATTTTCTGGCATTACAGAATAATCATGCAATAACTTTGCCATTCTGAAAAGCTGTTAATAAAGCAAATTAAGAGTTAAAGCCGGCAAAATTTTGCCGAATTTTTGTCAATTTCCTGGAAAAATTTGACAGTCCAAAATTTTCCGGTTATGTGCTATAATATTTCATTATGAAAGACTACTATAAAATACTTGGTGTTTCCGAGGGTGCCAGCAAAGAAGATATAAAAAAAGCCTTTAAAAAGCTGGCTAAAAAGTATCATCCCGACATCAATAAAGGAAACAAAAAAGCAGAAGAAAAATTCAAAGAAATATCAGAAGCTTACGAGGTATTGAGTCGCGATAAAGAGCGTAAAAAATATGATGGCGCACGAACAGGCCGTGGTTCATACAATTTTGAAGGCTTTTCCAAAGAAGGGCCCTTCGGAGACTTTTTTTATTCATCTTCGGGTTCCGGTTCAGCCGGCGGTGCCGATATGTTTGAAGAGATACTGAGAAGTTTTGGCGGCTTCAGTTCCGGTGGCAGAACAAGCCGAACAACCAGAACCTCCGGCTCGCCCTTTGGCAATTTTGAAAACCTTTTTGGCGGAGGCAGGGCTCAGCGTGGCGGTGGACAACAAGCCGACGCCACTCTTAAAATACCACTCTCTACCGCAATAAAAGGTGGCAAGATATCGGTTACCGGACTACCGGGCGGCACCCAGAACGTAACCATCCCCCCGGAAACGCCCAACCATAAAGTACTTAAAGTAAAAACCTATCAGGGCGATTTCAGCCTTAAAATAAATATTGAAGACGAGCATCCTTTTAAAATAAAAGGAAAAAATATTGAAACCACTATCAGCATTAATCTGGCCCAGGCAGTCCTGGGAAGCAAAATCAAGCTGAAAAGCCCCCGCGGTGAAGATTTTATACTCACCGTTCCTTCAGGCAGCCAAAGCGGTCATGTCTTGCGAATGCGTGGTCAGGGACTTGGTGGAGACTTACTGGTTAAACTTGAAGTGATTATTCCAAAAGACTTAAAGCCAGAGCAGGAAGAGGCTTTTAAAGAACTTGCCGAAAAAATGAACTGGAAATATTAGCTCAATTCTTTTCAGTCGTTCTCCATTTAATATTATTAGCGCGTTTCATGACATTTTATTTTTTTATGATTAATAAATCTTAGATGATTAAAGATTGCTTCGTCGCTATGCTCCTCGCAATGACAATGTGGGGCTGTCATTGCGAGCAAAGCGAAGCAATCTAAATGTCTTGAAACAGTTTTTTACAAACAAATGGAAATATTAGCTCAATTCTTTTCTAATTGCTTGACCATCCCAGATCATGTGATAATATGACAGCATGAAGAGAAACAAATTCGTATTTTTGTTTATTTTTTTGCTGGTCTCTGCCAGTGCTTCTGCTCTTGTCCTTAATCCATTAAAAGGAGTTAGAATTTTACTCGACCCCGGACATGGTGGAGCAGATCCTGGTGCAGTAGGCCCTACGGGCTTAAAAGAATCGGAAACGAATTTAAGGGTAGCCCGTTATTTAAAAATGCTTCTGCAGGCAGATGGAGCGGAAGTATTTATGACCAGAGATACGGATAAATATCTTTCTCTCAGTCAGAGGGTACAAAAAGCCCGACAACTAAAGCCAGACCTTTTTGTTTCTATTCATCATAACGCCTCTATTACGCCACGCAAAAAAAACCGTAGCGAAATTTACTACAATGCCCTTGATTCCGGCCTTAGCAAAACAGCGGGCACGGATATGTTTGATAAACTAAAAAGTCATGGCTTTGGCCAGAACTCCATTATTGTTCCGGGTGGATTCTTTGTATTGAGAAATAACGAAGCTCCGGCCATATTGACTGAAGGAAGTTACATTTCTATTCCGGAAATTGAAAAAGGACTGAAAACAGGAAAAGAGCTCACCAATCAGGCAGAAGCATTGAGAAGAGCTATTCGCAAAACCTTTTCCAAAGGCCCTTTAAAAATAAAATTTCTGGTTGCAGACCAGCCCGTAGAAATTAATACGCCCTTTTTTAACTTTATTTTTACCGCAAACAAACCGATTGCAAAATTAAAAGCCAGAATGGCAAATTCAAACACCAGCTTTGGCTTCGACCTGCTACCCACGGTCAGTAACACTTATCGCCTTTACAACACCGAATCACTTCAAAGTGGAACCTATAATTTAAAACTAACCTTTCAGGCTAATGACGGCACGGTTTCCCCCAAAATCAACCTGCCAATAAAGATAGAATTACCCCTGGCCGGCGGTGCTATCAAGCCTGTCGCTCCATTTATTCCTGAAGGTTTCAAAGGCAAGTTTCCGGTTCAGATCGATTTGCATGACAGCGAAGGTAGCTTAAATACCAGATCGACATCTATCGCCGTTTGCTATGGTGATCAAGGCGAAACAATTCTGAATACAAATGAAGATGGTCAATCGCTGGCCTTGCTTGATTTAACCGGAAAAGAAAGAGGTTCTCTGGAGATCAGACTGGTTCACGACAGTCAAATAATCGAAAATAAATGGATCAAAGTTAAAGAACCTGTGAATCGATTTGTTATTGGAAAAGTCACAGATCGCTCAGGCAAAGGGCTGAAAGGCGTTGAACTTGATTATGGCCTTAAAAAGATAAAAACAGCAGTTGGAGGTTATTTTTATCTTGAATATCCAATGGTTTATGAAAATCTACACCTGAAAATTATTCCTCCTGCCGGATACAAGAAAACCACCAGCTGGATAAAAACAAAAGGTGAGCCGGTAAGCTTCAAAAATATCAGGTTAACGCCGGTTTCACAGAGATTGTTAGGAAAAAAAATCGGCATTCTGGCTCCACGAAGTTTTGGAAATCTACTAAAAGAGTTTGAGTCTGCTCTGACTGAAGCAGGAGCAAAAGTCGCCAGACTTTCAATGCCTGAAACTATGAGACATCCCGAATATCAAGCGGTTCTCGAAGCAAATCTTGCAGATGATTTTGATCTGATTTTATCTTTTAAAAGAGAAAATTGCGGCACAATCAATGCAAGACATTATCATCGCGGCGGCAAAGGAAAGTTTATTGCAGACAGTCTTGCATTCAGTCTTAAAAATTCTGAACACCCGGTTAAACTTAAGGTTATGGCGGGCAGCGATTACGAAATTTCACATACCGGGGCAACAGCTGTGGTAATTGCTTTTCCACAGATTATACCGCCCCACTACCCCCAAAAAGTTGTAAGACACCTTGAAAAGGTTTTAAAAACAGCATTCTAAATTAAACGAGGAAGTATGGAAAAGGAAAAAGAGACACAAACAAAACAGGATGAACGTTATCACAAAGAAACCCATTGTCCCAGCTGCGGACGCTTTACCGGGGTTTATACGCGCTGTCCATACTGTCAGGCACTGGTAGGAAAACGCCTTTCAGTTAGAGCTTTTAAAGTCATTGCTATTTTGACCTCAACCGTTGGTCTTATATTGCTGCTTTTTTACGCAAAAAGTGTACAGACGCCACTGGTAAAAATAGGTGATCTTGGCCCTTTAAGCAATTTTGCCCATGTTAGAGTTCAGGGTAGAGTAGATAAAAGCTTTGGCATCCATAAAAAATGGGGTTCTCTTTATTTTATAATCTCTCAGGGCGACGAGGGAGACGAAGAAAAAACCATAAGAGTGTCTGCTTATTCCAAGGTCGCTGAGGCTATAGAGGAAAGTAATCTGGTTCCCGTTAAAGGCGACATAGTTTCGGTAGAAGGTCAGGTTCGCTTCAGCAAAGACGAACCCAGCTTATTGATAAACGCACATGAGCATCTTCATTACATAAAAAGAGTAAATGAAGAACCGGATGTTATAAAAAGTGTTGCGCCCGAAAAGCTGGCACACAAACATCTTAACACTTTTGTAAAAACTACCGGTAGCGTATTAAGCACTAAAAGTTTTGATTCCGGCATGATAATAAATCTTGATAACGGCAAAAAATTCGGCCTGCCTGTTTGGATAGACAAAAAATATCTGGACTGGAACTTCGAATTAAATCCCGGCGATCTCATAAGCGTAGTCGGCAAAGTGGAAACTTTTAAAGATGACCTTGAGATAAAAGTTCTGCGCAAAAAAGCGGTTGAAGTTATTTCCAGAGTCGAAATTGAAAATAATGATACCCAGGATTACTCAGAGTCAAAAACAGGCAATTCTGAAAATGCAACCACAACCGAAAAGGTTAGCTCTGCAACAGAAAAAGTTAGCTCGACAATTAAAGAAAGCACCACGAATAAAGCATCAACTGTAAATACCGCCTCTGAATCAGCTCAGGAGAGCGAAATTTCAGGAGATGATTCATGACAATACTGGAAACTATTCTTAATCCTCAGTATCTGGATCTTTTTTATTTCAGCTCTCTTGGTGTTCTCTTTTCGATGTTAATTTCCTTTTTACCAGCTTTGCATATCTACAACGTTGTCGGTATTTTTCTTATGTTCGTTTTAAAATTTCAGGACAGCATGGACCCAATGCAGTTAATTGCTGTTTGTATCGGCATGGTTGTTGGTTATTCAATTTTGAACACTGTTCCGGCCACTTATTTTGGTCCCGGTGACGAAAGCATATCTTACTATGTACTTCCAAGCGCAGCCTGGGTTGCTAAAGGACGAGGCTACGAATCAGTAATTTTAACCGGAGTTGGTTCAATCGGTGGCTTGATCCTTCTTGCAGTTCTTGCTCCAGCTTTTATTCACATTATGCCCGCTTTAAAAACAATTACCAGCCCCCACATCTTCTGGATTCTAGGGGCAGTAATTTCTTACATGATATTGTCTGAATGGCCCAAAGGAGTAAGTCAATCAAAAAGCTGCTGGACAAACTTTTTTGAAGGCTGGAAATTCCTGTCAGTCGGTATTATTACCTTTGTTTTATCCGGAATTCTCGGGTTTATTGTTTTAACAAGAACAATGGTACCCTTAGACTTTGCCTTTCAAAGCATCACCCCGGTTTTTGTCGGTTTATTTGCAATACCCTGGTTGATTACCAATCTGATTAACATAGGCAAAGTTCCTCCTCAGCATGTTGCCGAATCAATAGAACTTGACTGGGCATTATTTACAAGAGGCACACTGGGTGGTTTTCTCGGCGGTTTCGTCGCTGCTTTTGTTCCCATTGTAACCGCCGGTGTTGGTGGACTGATGGCCGGACATGCCACAGCCCAGCGAGACAGTCGTCTGTTTGTTATGTCTTATGGAACCTGTAAAACAGTTTACTATGTTGGCTCCTTTCTGTTTTTCTTTGTTCCAGGACTCAGCTTAACCAGAGGTGGTCTGGCCTGGATTGTAACACCGGTTGTTTCGGTTCTGACTTTAAAAGAATATTTTCTTTTTGTTACCATAATGCTTTTTGCAGCCGGTCTTTCGTTTCTGCTTCTTCTACCATTTACCAGATGGTGCATGAGACTTGTCGAAAAAATAGATTATCACTGGGTTTCAGTTATAGCGCTGCTATTAATCGTGCCGGCTATCTACAGCTTTACCGGTCTTGGTGGTATGGCAATAATGGCGGTAGCAACCGGAATCGGCCTTTTACCTGTTCTATTTCAGGCAAGAAGAATGAATTTAATGGGCGTTTTGTTAATGCCTATCTGTTTAAACATGGCCGGTTACGGTAACGAAGTTTTAAGATTTCTGGGGTTAATATAATATGAAAGGTTTTACACATTTTATAAGTGGCATTGCAGTTGCCAGTTTCTTTCCGCAGGCCGTTCACATGGCCTCTCAAGAGCAATCATTCATTCTATGTCTCGGAGGAATTTTTGGAATTCTTCCCGATACTTTAGATTTTAAATTCGCCCGCTATTTTCATAAATCAGACTTTGAAGTGCATCCCGATCCAGACAATCTCGATGCGCGGGTGATTGCCAACACGGTTGCCAAAGCAGTTGAAAAAGCCAACAAAGAAGGGCGTGGTACGGTTCAGCTTCATACTATGCAGCTTGGCTCAAATTTATGGCGCAGCTACGATCTCTGGTTTGATTCTTCTACCAGCGAAGTTGTGGTCGAAATTGGCCCACTGGTTGATACCGGGCAAACCCCGTTTATCGGAACTGAATTAAAGGATCCCGAAAAAGCAAAAGCACGGGTAAAAGTCGATTGTGAATTTTTTCAGAAATTCGACAAAAAATCATCGATATCCATTATGTCCGGACCTTGCTTTGAGTTTGTAAAAAGAGATAACGGTAAAATTGAAATTGTTTTTCTACCCTGGCACCGAACCTGGTCACACAGCTTTACTCTAGGGCTTCTTATTTCTTTTATCGTCGGTCTTATTACCTTCTTTACCGTAGCTGAAGGGCCGAACCCCGAGATGTATACTTTGCCGCGTTGGCTTTTATACCCGTTAATTATATTGTTTGGTTCTATGGTTCACATTATCGAAGACTCGCTTGGCTTTATGGGTAACAATCTTTTTTACCCCTTTACCAAAGATAGAACCGACGGTCTTGGCCTTATGAGTGCTTCAGACGCTATTCCAAATTTCTTTTTCGTCTGGACCTCGATTATCTGTATACTTTTCAATATTGATCGCTTACGCTGGGCCCCGGAATCAACACCCGCCGGAATAACCGACACCGGGTCTTTTTTCCTGTGGTTCTATATACTACCTGTAGCTGTAATGGCTTTCATATTTATTAAAAATAAAATGGCTAAAAAATCTGACAAAGACAAAGGTAAAATGGATTTTGATTCTCAGACTCAGGTTGAACGAGAAACCGATGCGTCGATTATCTAATTAATAAACAAAGATTAATAACAAATATGTATGTAAGTAAATTCCTGTTAAACAGACAAAAGATATACAATCCACCAGATATAAACCGTGCTATTTCCGGATATTTTCCGGAAGAGACACAAGCCGGCAAAGACTATCTATATCGTCTCGAGTGGTACAAAATCGGTGTCGTAGTGCCAGTTCTGGTTTATTCAAAAACAGCGCCCAAAATGCATGTAAATAAAGAATTTCAGTTGTTTGAAAGCGGCAAAAAAGACAAAAGCGAATTGTCTCCAGGCGAGAGCAAAAGGTTTTCGATATTTCTGGTCCCGAATAGAAACAAAAACTTCGACCCGGTCAAAAATTTCGATTCTGTTTGCTCATGGTTTGCGAAACAGCTGAAAGACGCCGCCGAGATACGAGAAGTTAAACATGGCCCTGACAACTGTATTTACTACATTGAAAATGATAAAAATTATTCGCAGCAAACCATAACTCTCTCAGGGACTTTAGCAATCCAATCACCAGATCAGCTCGAAGCTTTAACCTTAAAACCCTTAGGGCAAAAGCCAGAGCTTGGTTGCGGTCTTTTGTATCTTTACTAAAACAACAAACCGTTTCAACTTAAAAAGTTGAAACGGTTTGGCTTTTTCCTTTAGAGAGGCTCTGCGTTCACTTTATTTTTTTAACTTCGCCTCATTTAAAGATTTTTTTTCTGACTTCCCTTTCAAAGTGTCTTTGAGTGTTACTGCTTCAGATACTTCAGGCTCCTGATAATCATGATAAAACTCGCTCAAGCTGGTTCTTTTACCTTCGATAACCAGAATTCCTTCTTTATCACTTTTATCTGAAGTTTTGACTCTAGAACCTTTTTTATCATCAGTACTTTTGCCAGCGTCACCATAGCGGGAAAATTGATCATCAAATTCCTCGTTCATGGTTTCGCCGCCGAACCTGCCTTTAAGAAAATTTCTCGCCAGACGCCCCCAGGAACTATGAGGATCCATCTGAGCGTATTCTTTTAGAAATCTGGCTGTTTTTTCTTCTTCTTTGAGTTGATACGAAAGAGCCGCCATATTCCACAAGGCCTCGTGATCCGAACGATCGCGCTGATAGGTTTGAGTATACCAGTAAAGAGCCTCGCGAGTCTGGCCGCATTTTAAACAGGTTGCAGCAAGCTTTCTTGTAATTTTGGGTGAAACAGGATTCTTTTTGTGCAATTTAAGCAAAAAAGGAATCATTTTACCAGGTTCCGATTTGGTAAACACTCTTGGTTCAAGAAAGTCATCAGGGTTAAGTTCAAGTTCTTGTTTTTTCTCTGTTATATTTTGTAAATGATGCTTTCTTTCAAAAGGAGTTTCGGCTACAAACTTTTTTTGTTCAGGAATCTGCTCAAACAAGGCCGGTTCAGTATACCCCATGTCCTTAACCATCTCTTTGAGATTTGTTGCAGATACCGGGGAACAAAGTATCCCCATAAATACTGGTATCAGAATTTTTTTCATACTTTCTGCCTGTTTTAAATTTTGAATTTTTTCAATCTCTGGTACTTTTTCGGCAGGTTTTGCTGATTTTTCATCTTTTTTTTTTTATTTTTTCCTAAATCAGCTTAAAAAGGCCAGTTAAGATTTGGAACGATTTTTGCTTTCTAATTTCTACCGAGAATTTAGCAGGAGAAATTACCCTATGAGAATAAACAAGTTTAAAAGATTGGGTCGACTATTAACCGGGTTGATTTCAATTTTCGCAGTAGCAATACTGTTAACCGGCTGCCCTTCAGGCGGTGGCGGCGGTGGTGGCACCCTGCCCCCTGACAACCAACCTGCGGTTCATACCGAGTTTACAACCAATGCAGCCTATGTTTCGCAGGCCGGGCAATCTTATAATGCTTCGGTAACTGTTTATGAAACCAGAGGCGATGAAATAAATTTTTCCAAAATGTACACTTATCGAACCTTTGCCGATTATTCAAACAGCGGCAAAACCAGTAATTACTACAATGGTAGTCCTGCACTGATACGTGGCTGGATGTTTGATGTTCCCGCTGCAATGACAGGTAATATCAGAGACGCAATCATTGACGACTCCACATCTGATCCTAACAGATTAAAGGGGCATGAACGGCGAACAATCAGCACCACCGTGATGATAGGCAAAGAGTTTGAAGAAAAACCTTATACTTTTGACGGCATGTTCATCCCCTGGGATACTTATAGACAATGGGCTCTTAACGGCCACCAGGGTGTAAGATACTGGGTAACCCTTGAAGGATACGACTATACACTCAACGATAATTACAACATTCATATTCCAATCGAAATTCAATTTCCGTCTAATCTTTCATCTGATGGCTCATATCCGGTAAACCCGGGAGATTCCGATACAAATCCTTATGATCCAGGGATTTAAGAAGGAGTAGCTTATGCGACGTTATAATGTTTTATTTTTAATTTTAATTCTAGGTTTAACCACAGGCTCATTAAAAGCCATGAGTTCAGGCAATGTTGTTGCCGACCATATTTTCAATCATCAAAGAGTTGATTCATGGCCCGGACAACCACCAACTCAGCCGACTCCCCCAACACCACCTACTCCTCCCAGCCAGCCCACGCCCCCATCATGGCCCGGAAACCCTGACAATCCAGGCAACCCAGAGTATCCAGATAACGACTATTACCAAAGTGCCGACTACCTTTACCAGAACGGCAAACAGGCTTATCAGCGTGGTAATTACTACGATGCAGTCCAGTATTTAAGAAAACTTCTTGATCGTTATCCATACGACAACCGTGCCGGCGAATCTTGCTATCTTACCGGTGATGCTTACCTTCGCCTCAAAGATTACCACAACGCTTTGACCTTCTTGAGAAAAGTCGACCAACAATACTCAACTTATACAAATGCCTACAAAGCCGCTTATTACGTTGGGTACTGCCTGGTAAAAGTAAACGACTACTACAATGCAGTAAATGAATTTCAGAGATTTATCACAAGATACCCATCTAACGATCTGGTCGATGATGCCTGGTATGTTAGCGGACGCACCTATGAAAAGCTTAACGATACCTATAATGCAATCAGAGCTTACGAAAAAGTTGTTTACAATTACCCTTATTCAAATTATTACAGCGAAGCGCGAGAACGCCTGAACTATCTGCAGAACAATAACAACGACGATAATTACCCTGTTCCGCCTTCTTATCCGCCAACTACGCCGATACCTCCAACTTATCCGGGTAACAACAACAATTATTCTCTTTCCGACTATGAGCTCTATAATCGCGGACACTCAGAGCTTGTAAGCGGCAACAGCAATAATGCTCTAACATATTTCGATGAACTGTTAAAAAAATATCCTAATTCGGAATATGCCGATGATGCCCAATTTTGGAAAGCAAAAGCATTGCTACAGCAGAACAAAGATCTGCGTGCAATTAGACTGCTGGAAAAAATGTTGCAAACTAATAACAACAGCAGATTATATCGCCAGGCAGCTTACCTCCTTGCTGAAACCGAATTCGAATATGGAAGAAAAAACGCTTCTAACCGCAATTATCTAAGAAAAGCAGCCAATCATTTCACCTGGTACCAGCAGAATTATCCATCAGACTCGAATGCTGCTCAGGCACTGGTGCGAGCCGGTGAGTGCCATGAACTAATGGGTGATTACAGCAATGCCCGCTTTTATTACCGCAAAACAATCGATGAATACCCAAACACATCGGCAGCTTACAAAGCCAGAGAAAAAATTAACGGCTACTGATAAATCTGCTTAAATAACGATTATTAAAATAAAAAGCCCCGGTTTTTAATCGGGGCTTTTTTATACGAAAATCAGAAATTCTCAGTGAACTATTGGAAGCTTGTTTTCAACACCTTTTGGGTGATTTGAAAAATTTATTTTCTAACGGGTCGTTGCGAATAGGCATTTCAACGCTACGCATCTACGCCTTCTCGATTTTCTTGCTTCAAGCTCAACTCCTGATATTCGAGAAACCTTCAAGAATCGCCTTCCATGGCGATCTTGAAGGTCGGCAAACCTCCTGTTTACCGACTCGAAATTCAGGGTCTCGCTTTCAGAGAAAATCGGAAGGCTCCGACACCTGCGCTTATGAAAAGCCTCTTCTCCACTTATACGGTTACCAAAGCTGCTTCAAAATAGGAGAACAGTTAGCTGCAAAGTGTTCGCTGCCTAAGTCGCGTTAGCGTAGCAATTGTATGACTGGAGATTTTGCCAAAAAATTTTATTTAAAACTGGAAAAACCTCTCTGAATATGTTTTAGTAAGTGTTAATAAGGGCCTACTAAACACACTAAGAAAGGTTTTCCATGAAAAATATATCATCTCCGTTTCTTCTTTTCAAGCTTTCTGTAACCCCCCAAAAATAGCAACGCTATTTTTGGGAACGTGGGTTAAGCTGCCTCTTGTAGTGTGGTATAGTAGTTTTGGATGCAGTGTTAAGTTAGAATAAATTCAATAGGAAGTCGATGTTTTGTATGAAAGTTAGAGATATTGGACTAAAACCTTATTTGCAAACAATAAAAAATGCATGTGAAAATTTTAGCAAAAATGAGTTGGTAGAGATTCTGATTGAACTGGCAAAAAATAAACCTACGGTTGCGCGTGAATTTTTCCTCGAAGAATTCCGGTCGGCTATTGCAGCCAAATCTTTGAGTAAACCAGAAAAAATAGCTGCACAAGCCAGTTCAACCGAAAAAATACTTAAGGCAATTAAGATTCTTTTTGAAGAAATTCAAGATAGGGTTGGATTGATTGAAAATGGAGAATATGACGAGCTTGAAGACTGGGACTGGCAAGAATATGACTATTATGATGATCAAGCGCCAGACTACTTAAGTGAACGACAAATATCAGAGCTTGTTTCTTTTTTAAAAATTGCTCAACGATACTTTTTTAACAACCAAAGTGAAGAGGCAGAGCAGATTTATTCTGGAGTATTCAAAATATTGAATGAATACAATTATGATCATTGGATTGATTTTTCTCGATTTGGGCTTAATATTTGCGAGGAAAGGGCCAGGTATGTGCGTGCCGTCTATGAAGCCTCAAAGCCAAAGACCAGATTGAAAAAAATTGCATCGCTTATGTTACATGAGACAAGCGACTATAATGAAAGACAGTTTGATAATCCGAATTTTCCGTTATTGGGTGATGTTATAAACACTAAGGTTGCCCAAATGCCCGATCTGGATTCTTTTTGTGAAGCCTGGAAGAGTTTTCTTGAGAAAAAGGGATGCCAGGGCAGACCGGCAAGATTATTAGTTGAAGTTGTAGATAAACTTGAGGGGTTGAATGGCATCGCCAGAATTGCAAGAGACTGGAAAAACATGCAACCTGATGGTTACTTGTATTGGCTGGAACGTTTAAATGGGCTTGAAAGGTATGATGAGGTTGTTAAAATCAGCAAGGAAGCGCTCAATGTCCTTGAGCCGGGAGAGGTTCGAGAAAAGGCATGCGATTTGCTGATCGATGCCGGGTTACTTTTGAATAAAAAGAAAATAACTTTAGAAGGGAAAAGAGAGAAATTTTTTTCATACCCATGCGATAAAAATTTGCTTGAAATTCAAAACGAGGCTGTTGTTCAAAAAGTAAGGGATAAAGAATTAGAAACTCTTTTATTTTATTTTAAGCGTCTACGAAAAAGAGATGGAAATTTGAAATCTCTGCATTTAAAAGTTTTGCTGATGGCCGGGAAAGTTGAAGAAGCCTTTTTACTTGCAAAAGATCAAAGCTTTGTTGGCTGGTCATACGGTTTTAATGCGGGTTTAATGTTTGGCGCAGCACTTTATATAGCAGCTGACTGTCCTGATAACGCCAGTATTTTAGAAAAATTAATAGAAAATTATGCCGCCAGATCCTCGGTTTATTCATTTTTGCTTTCAGAAGATCAGGAAGTTGGAGAAACAACTTTCTATAATGAGATACTTAAAGGTCTTAAAAGCTCAAAAAATACTGAGTCCAGCGCTAAAAAATATTTTAAATGGGCTGTTGCTCTGGGAAAAAAACGAGTTGAGCAAATTGTTTCCAACCAACATAGAAAAGCCTATGGCAGAGCCGCTTTAACCCTGGGTGCCATGGCGGAGTCATTTCTAAGCCAGGGAAACAAGGAACAAGCGAATACAATTATCAGGAAGTATTATTCTGAAATGTTTAAGCGTCATAATTCATTTAAAAAAGAAGTTAGAGAAGTTATTTTCCGGTCAAGCTTATTGAGTAATGCTATAAGAATCTCCTGATCCCAAAAAACTGCAATTTTTTCGAAATCCGTTTTTCGGTATAGTCTGCCTTGTTTCCGCCACCTGAAAACTTGTTGTTTAATTGATGGCGAAAGCAATATAAAACGCGTCATGCCTGCGCAGGCAGGCATCCAGGGTTAGAGCAGAAATACAGATTGATTAAATACCTTTTTTAAGCACCCAGTTTATATTTGCTAATAACATAAACGACAATTATTCTGGATTCCTGATCCGGTTAAAACCGGTCAGGAATGACGGGCCGTTTTTCGGGGTCGCTATCGATATCGGGTTTCGCTTGTCGAACTAGAGGTTGCTTCGTCGTTCTGCTTCGCATAAAGCTACGCAGGACTCCGAGGGCACGGAGTTGTTTTTTCAATCTTTTTCAGCCAGGGATTGTCCTTTGGACAATCCGCCGGCGGTTTCACCGCCTGGCTTTCCCTTCGTCAGC
>JBNJGH010000050.1:0-23334 GCA_051747585.1 Candidatus Rifleibacteriota bacterium | reverse complement strand
AGATCAAATTTCAACATAAAACACCTCTCAATAATTATAAGTCTATAACCCTCTCGTTTACTTTGGTTGCAGCATTCTTTAACGCCTGTTCTGCAGTCTTCTGGCCGGAAAGAACGGCCTCCATTTCCGGGTTAACTATGTCTTCAAGTAGACCGTAGCTGGTAACAACAGGATTCACTTTTGCATGCTTCATCTGCTCCATGAAAACTTTGAGTTGTTCGTCTTCAAACTCTACCAGATCATAAGCTCCGAGATTAATTGGAAGCTGATTAAGCTCAGAACACCAACGCGCCTGGTTTTTAGCATTAGTAAAGAAAGTAAGAAAGTCATAGCATTCTTTTTTATATTTAGAATGCTTAAAAATAACGGTATCAGTGCCACCGACGTTAGTCGAAGTTCCGGCAGGTCCTGCCGGTATGAGACCGACCCCATAATCCAGATCGGTGTTTTTAAACTTGGCCAGGTTCCATGGCCCCATAAAAATCATGGCGTATTTATCATTAACAAAGCCCTGCTCGGGTGAAATTGCTCCGGGCCGCCATGCCCCTGCTTCAATTTTATGCTTGTTAAAAAGATCAGCCATAAATTCCAGGGCAGCAATGCCTTTTTCGGAATCAAGTACACACTCCTTGCCATCAGCAGAAACAACCCGGGCACCGAAGGTGTTAAAAAAGGGCAGATTCCACCAGAGTGTGTTAAGCATCGCAAATGCATACTGACCTTTGGAAGTGTCGGTAAGCTTTTTGCCAACTTCTACAAATTCTTCCCAGGTTTCGGGAACTTTGGGCTCGAGCCCTGCTTTTCTAAACAGCTTTTTATTATAAAACATGGCAACACAAGTGGTCTGATCTGGTATGCCGTAGTATTTGCCGTCTATATAGCCTGTTTCAAGGGGGGCTTTAAGATAACGGTCACGAATTTGCGAAAATCCAAACTGCTCGAGATCTGCTACTGCATTTTTGCGAGCCAGTTCACAGACAAAAGACCAGTCGACTCTGGCCATATCAGGGCCTTGCCCAACGGTAAGCGCAGTTCTAAGCTTGGGCTTGTGGCCATCAAAGGGCAACCTTACCGGGCGAATGGTAAAACTTGCATTATTACTTTCCCATTCTTTGATTACATCTTTCAAATACCCTTCTTCGAGATCGTTATAGGTATGCCAGAAAGTAATAATAGCCCGACCATCTTTGGTTTTTTCGATGGTGTCGTTCCAGCTGACCATTACCAGAGCTATGTAGGCTATAACTGCCAGGATTATTAGTTTATTTTCCTTCATTATATGCTCCTATTCTTTCACTGCACCCTGGGTCATGCCTTCAATAAAATATCGCTGGGCGAAAAGGAATAAAACAGCGATAGGCACAATAGAAAAACAGGAAGCCGACATAATTAAACCAAGCTCTGAAGTATATTGACCTCTAAAAAGTGCCAGGCCCACCGGAAGAGTAATACTCAGCGGATTTTCAAAATTTGTTACAATCAGCTGCCAGAGGAAGTTTGACCAGTGAAAAAGGAAAGTAAGTAAAAATAGAGTAAGAATAATAGGCAACGCCAATGGCACTATAATTACTCTGAATACCTGCCATTCAGAAGCGCCATCAATCTGGGCAGCCTCGAGCAATGAATCGGGAATAGTATCCATAAACTGTTTAAGCATAAAAATACCGAAAACAGATGCAAGATGAGGTAAAAACATTGCCCACTTGGTACCAAACAGGCCCATTTTACAAACCATAAAAAACTGGGGAACCATAAACATCATCCCCGGTATCATCATGGTTGCCAGCAACAGCATGAACATCTGCTGCTTATAAGGTAACTCTTTTTTGGAAAAAACATAGGCTCCCATCGCAGCAAACAAAGTTATCAGAAAAGCGGCGGTTGTAGACACCAGCAAACTGTTCAGGAAATAGGTGCCAAAGTTCTTTTTCTGCTCGATTGGATCTTCTTCTGCCATCTTAAGAGAAGCTTCATCGACTTTGAGTACTTTCTTGAAGTTTATCAAAGTGGGATTTGATGGCACTATATCGAAAGGATTTGACTTATTGATAAGCAGTTCCTGCCCAGATGGTTTAAATGAAGTGCACAGCATCCAGAAGAAAGGGAAAAGAACAACAACAACCCCAACTATAAGAGCTTCATAAAGAAACATCTTTTTAAGGAAAGTTGCGCGATTTTCGCTGATTGTTCCCATATATCTTCTAATTGCAAAAATGGTAAGAGCAATAGCCAGAATTACTGCCATTCCATTATAAACGGGCATTAATTTGACCATTATGTCGGCAGAAGCCGGGGGAGCTCCGTCGCCGGCGGGGGGCGTGTCGCCTGATGCGAAAGCGGTAACAACCATAGCTCCAAATTTAAAGAGCTGACCAGAAGCTACGTAAGTAATTGAAATAAGGCCAACAATCAAAACCATGAAAATCAGGATTCTAAAGGGGCTTGTTTTTTGTGCTTTGTTGGTGATCATTTTGCGGCCTCCTGTTTTTCTTTTCTGGCGGCAAACCGCTGCTGAATCCAGGTAATTCCCAGGGTTATAATCAGCAACATATAAGAAATGGCGGCTGCATAACCGTAATTACCGGCTTCAAACTGTTTGTAAAGATAATAACCGGCAACAGAAGTTGAACCTACTGTTTCTCCGCCAACCACAACCTGAGGCCCACCTGAAGTCATGGCGTATATTTCGGTAAAAGCGTTTAATGAAGCAATTACTCCGGTAATAAGCATAAAAACAATTATTGGCTTGAGTAGAGGCACCGTTATATTACGAAATTTCTGCCACTCTGAAGCTCCGTCTATATCAGCAGCTTCGTAAATGGTGTGAGGTATGTTCTGCAAAGCGGCAAGAAACAGAACCATACCAAAACCTGCTCCTTTGAGCACCATTGCAATAACAACAGCAGGCAAGGCCGTATAGGGACTACCAAGCATGCCAGTAGTATTAAAAAAGTTTTCTTCGCTAAACAGCCAGGTCGTTATCTGAGCCAGGGCACCAAACTTGGGGGCATAAATCAGAGTCCATATTACACCTACCACCAGCATATCAAGAACGTTTGGGAGAAAAAAAGCACTGCGAAAAAAGCTTTTACCAAACAGCTTATTATCGAGCAATAATGCCAGAGTTAAAGATACGACAATTCCAAGAGGAATAGTCATGAGACCGTAAAGCGCAGTCACCCCAAGAGACCACCAGAACTGAAAATCAGTAAAAATTCTATAGTAGTTTTTCAGCCCTACAAACTCGAGGTTTGCCAAACTATAGTCTGTCGGTGAGCCAAAAAAGCTCAGATAAAAAGAGTAAAAAATAGGGAAAACAAGAAAAACGGCAAAACAAATCATAAACGGCGATAGAAAACTAATTGAGACCGTCGTTTCTTTAGAACTTTTAATAGCCAAGATTAACCCCCCGTTTATGTTCTATCGGTATTCTATCACAAATGAATGGAATTCTAATGAATTGAGTTTTTCAGCCAGATATTCTGCTTCTGCTTCGTCTGAAAAGGGCCCCAGGGAAACCCGGTAAATTTCATACTGCTCATCAGGTTCAGAAAGTGTTGGTGAAAAGCCTTCGGTTTTAAGTGCATCAAAAGCCATTTGAGCACTTTCTTTGCTTGCGAAGGCGCCCAACTGAACCAGATATTTTATATTTGAAGTCTTTTTCTCTTTTTGTGGCCTGGCCACTTGCTCAGTAGCCTTAATATCTTTATTAACCTTATTACTTTGCAAAGTACCTGTTAAGGGTTTTTCCAGATTTTTTTTTCCGCTAACATCAAGCAAGAACCATGCTCCAAGTGCCAGTAAGGCAATAAATATCAGATAAACCAGCATTTCTTTGAATTTATCAAGCCAACTGTTGGCAGGAGGCCCCCAGTCAAATTGCCTGTTATATTCTGAACTGTCCTGCTGATTATCGTTCAAGTTAATTTCCTCACAAAATTTCAATCAAGAACAAATGGAAGTTCGCAGCCACACTCACATTTTCGTCCTTCAAAGTTTAATCTGATAAAATAGCCGGTTCGTTCAACCAGAATTTTACCACATTTTTTACAACAGGTATTTTGATTACCGGCAATATTACCGGCATATACAAAACTCAGCTTTTCTTTTGCAATTTCGACAAAGCGTTCAATAACTGAAATTTTTGTTGCCGGAGCAGTTTCAAGATATCGCGGAAAATACCTGGAAATATGAAATGGAATATCCGGGTTCAAGCCTGCAACCCAATCTACCATTTTTCTGAATTCGGCCTCTGAATCATTTAAGCCGGTTATTACCAGATTGGTAAGTTCTACATGAATACCAGACTCAACTGCAGTGATTATATTATTTTTAACGGTCTCGAAATCGCCCTGACATTCATCTTTATAAAAACCCTGGTTAAACGCTTTTAAATCAATGTTCATAGCATCAGCGACTTTGCAAAGGCCTTTGAATGGCTCGGAACAAAGAAATCCGTTGGTAACCAGAATAGTTTTTAACCCTGACTCACGCAGCTTCGGAGCACAGTCTAGTATGTATTCATACCAGATACCGGGCTCGTTGTAGGTAAAAGCAACCCCAATATTATCCTGGAGATTAAATGCTTTCTGCAGTAGTTGCTCAGGGGTCATCATGGTTGAAGGCTGCTCAGACTGTGATATATCGGCGTTCTGGCAAAATTTACATCTAAGATTGCACCCATACGAACCGACCGATAAAACCGCTCTGCCAGGAAAGAAATGGTACAGGGGCTTCTTCTCAATGGGATCGACACCGGCCGCCACCACATGACCGTAATTAAGCAGCTGAAAACTGCCATTTCGCACCCCCCGGCTCAGGCATTTGCCGGTCTGACCTTCTGCAAGAACACAGAAATTTGGGCAAAGCAAACATTTAAATTTTCCATCGCTCTGCTTTTTATAATTCTCAGGTTGTCTCATGTGCATAAAATAACAGTTAAGCTTAAACTACGTCAACTTCAGTTAAATCTTGGCTCATTTTCTGCAGAATTAACCACATAATCAACGGTAACTCGATCTGTATCTATCCATTGGATTTTAAACAAAGCATAATTCTTACTGCTGGGGAAGTAGGCATAAAAAACATCGTCAACTTCGATGGTACGGTCATTATAAGACGCTTTTAAAGCCTCTGTGGTGTTGTAATAATAATTACCGCCACCTGCAAGATAAGTTTCTGCAGCTGTTATATCTTTCAACTCCGGTTTTCCCTGAAGGTATTTAACCATAGGGGTTTCATTGTTACCAAGCCCGTCAGCTGCGCTTAAGAACGACATAACATAGGGCCCGGTTTCTTCAGTGTCTGTAATAAAATTAGAGGCCACAACTGCTCCTTCTACCGGAGTCTCGCCGACAAGCATAAAGGTTTTGGTTCCGGTAGCTATTGCGGTAGTCTCGGTTTTAACTATTTCATATTCGGCCACTACCCCCTGCAACTCACCCTCATCTAAATCTATTCGTCTGACAAAAAGCTTAAGATATTCGTCAGCTGCGGCGGACTTTTTAAAATATAGGCCTAGAGCAAAATCAGCCGATTGGGGCGAAAAAAACCTTGTAGCAGAGGTAAGTCCCTGATCGAAATCCTGCAATAACCTATCGTCAGTATAACCCTGGATTGTTTCTATGCCTTCAAGAAATGAAGTAGCACTTGAAAGTGCGGTATAAAATCTTACTCTGGTTCCATAAGTATTGGGTTCAACTTTAACATCTATAATTCCATCACCATCAAGGTCGTTTTCAGACTCAAGGTAAGCAACTTTTGCGGTTGTTTCAATTCCCTGCAGGTCAGTAATAAAACTTTTCTGATTATTTATTTCTTCAGTGACCGAAGCAATTTTTACTATAGAAGAGTTAATTATTTCTGAATTCTGTTTTGAAGCGTCTATAAGACTTGCTTCGACGTCGGTCACAAATGAAGGGTAAGAAGCAAGCAGGTTTTCGACTGACATGCCGGTAGCATCTGCAAGCATCAATGAAGCGGTAGTTTGAGTGTTTATTTTGAAATTATCTTTGTTGGCCGATGTTACCAGAGACTTAAGATTAATTTTACCCACTGTTACTTCGACTCTATATTTATCGTTACTGCTTTTTGCCACATTGGGGAGCCTGAACGACCAGTTTGGAGTTGATGAAAGGGGGTTAAGAGTAAAATTACTGTTTCGTGCTCCATTAACAAAGACGGCTGAATCATCAAAAGCGTCTCTTACCTGTGAATCGGTGTTTTGTAGCAAATTAGCAATAAGTGAAGACTCTATCTGCTCCGGTGCGGTCAAGGTTCCGGACAGGGTAACATATTCAGTTGGAACTACGGGTCCGGTTGAGTCTCCATCGTCACCACCGAGACTACAGCCAGTTAACAACGTTACGGCAAGAACAAAAAACGCCAATACCCTTTGTTTTGCTTCCATCTAAAACTCTCCCTCAAATTATTTGTGCATAATAATAGCAGAAAAAGCTTTTAAATAGAAGCACCGCAGCAAAGTTTGAAGTAATTCTTTATTTGTTTTTAGAAACAGTGTCAAGAATCTCAGATTCCTTCGTTGTTCTGCTTCGCAGAACTCCTCGCAATGACTCGCTATTGCGAGTCGCCCGGGTCGAAGAGACCCGGAAATGGTTTTTGGTCATTGCGACGAGCATCACGAAGAAGCAATTTTTAATCTTTTAACACTTTTATTTATAAGAAAACAAAAAAGGGGCCGGCCGTTTATGGCCAGCCCCTTTTTAAAGGATTTATTTAAAGCTTTTTGTAAGCGACAACCTTGTCGAAGGTCTGTAATCTGAAAGCTTTGGTTACATTATACAGAGTTTCTGAACCACCAATGAGCAGAACTCCACCGGGAGTTAGAATGTTGTAAATATTTTCGGCCATCTTTTCTTTAGCCCTATGCGAGAATCTGGAAAAGACATTTCGGCAGATTACCACATCAAACTCACCTAATTGCTCCATGGCTTCAGAGTTTACCGTATTGGTAAACTTGAATTCTACCAGGTTCTTGACTTCATCTTTAACTCTGAGATCACCGCGATCATCTTCAAAATAAAGGTCGATGTATTTCTGGTCTACCTGTCTGAACATTTCTCTTTTGTATATTGCTCTTTTAGCGGTATTAAGACAGATATGAGAAATATCTATACCTGTTACGGTTACTCTTGCTTTATCTGAATGAACTTCTTCGAGAACACTCATTGCCACAGAGAAAGCCTCGGGACCAAAAGATGAACCGCAACAAAGAACCTTGATCTCATCGACGTTTTCTTTGGCTCTTTCTTCGATGAGTCCCGGAATGATTGTAGAAACAAGCACCTGACTCTGTTCGGCTTCGCCAAAGAATTCGGTGGAAGGATCAGTTATAGAGTCATAAAGACTTATAAGCAGGTCATCGCCTTCAACCGCACCATATCTCAGAGCATGATAATATTCTATCCATGAGGTGATGAAGAAACGTCCGAGATTTTTACTCAATTTTTGTTCGAGCTGTTTTTTATCGTTAATTTCAATACCGCACAGATTAGAAATTATATCTCTGAGAAGCAAAGCTTCTTCAGGATTAATTCCGGTATCTTCGACTTTGATATCTCTGGTTCTATCGATATATCTGGCCTGTCTTGGGGCGATAACTGATTTAAGCACTTTTTCCAAAAATGCAGACTTGTTCTGAGCAAAAGTTTGAATAAAATAATCTTTAACCCAGGGACGCTTAAGGAATATGTCTTCAATTTTTTCTTCAAGATTGTCATAGTCAGTGTTACCAGAGTCGCAGAAGAATTTGATACCGGCTACAACCAGGTTCTGATCTTCGCTGTCAAGCACTTTTAAGATAGTATCACAAGCGCTTTTATCGCCAATTTTTGCCAGTGTAAGAATTGCTCTGGAACGCACAGCATTGTTTTTATCTGTGTCAACCAGATTGATAAGAGTTTTTACGCTGGACTGGCTTTTGATACTTCCGAGTGCTTTAACGATTTGATATCTGACTTCCCAGCGAGAGTGGTCAATATATTTCTGGAAATCTTTATCCAGAGATTTATCACCAAGCTCACTTAAAGCAACTACTGCCAGCTTGGCAACCTGTGCATTTTCGTCTGCCAGCAGAGGAATAAAGAACTGTTTGAGTTCTTTGCTCTGAAATGCTCTAAGAGCTGAAAGAGCTGAAATTCTAATCTGCCAGTCACCATTTTTAAGCAGTTCTTTAAGCGGGAAAATAGACTTAAGGTCTTTAACCTTTTCAAGTGACTTACAGGAATTAACTACTACACGCCATTCTTTGTCATTCAATTTCTGAATAAGAGAATCAACCGCGTGAGTTGAACCACATTGCCAGATAGTGCGTGAAATAGTTTCGCGAATTCTTGAATTGTCGCTGTCAAGAAGTTCAAGCAGTCTTTTGGTAATTTCGGGATCTTTGCGTCGTGCCAGAACCGAAGCTGCTGCTTCTCTGACATCGCCATAGGGTTCAGTGGTAATAACATTAAAAAGCGGTTCAACCAGCTGGCTTGAATTGGAGTTACCCAGAGCCAGAGCAGCTTCTCTTCTAACGTGACCGTTAATGTCTTTAAACTTACTGATGAGAGCGGTTAATGCTCCATCATAGTCGAGCATACTCGAGATGCTCATTACCGCAAATTTTCTTACGGTTTCATCAGGATCATTCAATAAATCTTTCAAAGTATTGAATGAAGTATCTGACGGGTTTGCTCCGAGAGTTTTTGCCAGAGCCTGACGCAAACTGTCTTCCGGATTCTGAGCAAAAAGAGAAACCGCTGCAGGTATTTCGCTGCTTGGGTGCTGAGCCAGGAATTCGAGAAGTTTAACAGCTACTGGTGGCTCAACTCTGCCAATTTTATCAAGGGCAGGCTTAACGGCTTTTTTGCCAAGATTCTGCAAACCGGAAAAAGCAATTTCGACAATTTCATATTCGGATGATTGTAACGCAGCGATCAAAGCTTCGGTATAAGCCTCATCTTCAACAGAAGCGGCTACTTTTACCATAAAGCGATATTCTGCAGCATCCTGGTTTTCAAGTAAACTAGTCAAAATAGGTCTTAAAGTATCTTTATCAATCTTCTTGAGACTTCCCGGGTTGGCTTCTTCGATCTGCGCCAGCGATTTTAGAATCAATCTTCGAGTTCCGCTGTCATCTTCTTTTTGCAGCTTTTTAAAAAGAGGATCTATGCCTTCGGGGCTTTCCATGGAGCCAAGAGCACCTATGCCGGTAAAATACTCAAGAATATCTTCAGATTCCAGAGCGCCGAGAAGTATTGGCATAGCGCTTTCAACTGCGATGTTACCAAGAGCCTCAACTATGGAATATTTGAGAATGTCAGTATTTTTATAGGTTTCAATAAGAACATCTACTGCTTCCGGATCTTGAATCTTACCAAGAGATTCAACCGCTGTAGTCTTAACATTGTCATCCTCATGATCGATGAAGCTTATAACAGTGCCGGTTGCCAATGGAGAGCCTATGTCACCAAGAATAACCAGAATCTGAATGATTTCATCAACATCCTTTGCTTCTTTAACTGTCTCGATCAAGGGCGATATGGTCATTGGCCCCAGATTGCGCAGTACAGACATACCAGAGTTTCTTGTGTTTAAATCGGAGCTTCGAACTACAGGTATAAGACCATGAACAACATTTTCATGGCGCATTCTGGAGAGAGAGTCAATGGTAATATTTTGAACGCCTTTGTTAGGGTCGCCCAAAGCCTGACAAAGAGCCTGAATTACTTCTTTGTCTTCTGGAAAATTAGCCAGCTCTCTTACTGCTTTTCTGCGCTGTCCGGGATCTGAATTTTGTAATTGTTCAAGTAATACGGATGAACTTGTCATAATCAGCTCCCCTTTCCAGATGCTTTACCAAGAAGACGTTCGACTTCCTGCAGCATTAAATCAGGTTTAATGGGTTTCTGAAGAAAAGAATTAGCACCAAGTGTCAATCCTTTCATAACCATTTCTTTTTTACCTTCGGTGGTTAAAATAATAATGGGTATGTGTTTGAACTTTTCGTTTTCCTTAACCTGGGTAATTAACTCAAATCCATCCATCCCAGGCATGTTAAGGTCGGTAATGATTATGTCGACTTCATTCTTTGACATTGCTTCAATGGCTTCGATACCATTGTTGGCTTCCAGCACCTTGTAACCGGCTTTTTCAAGCGGGAAACAGGCAACTTTGCGCAACATCAGGGAGTCTTCAGCCACTAATATTGTTTTGGCCATTGTTAGGAATCCTCCGGAAATTCTGGAATCTTAAAAGCTGATTATAATGAGAAATAATATTAAATTGCAACCCATTTACGCAACAGATTATAATTTATTTCCCTATTTCATCCTGAAATAGAAGATGTACACCTCCTGTAAAACCATACGGACTTTATTAAAATTTTCTGTTAAGAGTCTTATTCAAGGTATCGAGCAAAGAAGTCAGACGTTTTCTTGTGCTTCTGTCTCCCATTCCTGTCAATCCTTTTTTAATTGCATTATCTGCCAGAGTAAATTCGTTGCGCTCAAAATAATATAGAGCCAGATATAAATTTGCCCCGGGATGTGTTGGAGTCTTTGTCAGCTCGTCATTTAAAGCTTTTAAGCCAAATCCGGCAGCTGTGGCAGCAGCTTCTTTTTCGCCACCGGTATATAATGCTGAAGAAAGCCCCAGATAGGTTCGACCTATTTCTGCCAGATCTCGTGCTTTAAGAAAATATTTCATGGCAGTAAAAAAAGACCCTCTTTTAAGAGAATCTGCGGCAACAAGACCATAACTGTCAATTGATGCGTGTGTGGCGCCGGGAAGTGCCATAATTCGCGCAAAATCGACCTGTTCTGAACCTCTTTTGCTGTCGGCATAGCGACCATCATTTATTATTCTATTACAAACAGCTTTAAAACCTTTATCTTTAAGTTGAGGTAACAATTGTTCCAATCTGGCAACACCTGTCTCGATTTTACCTTCGGCATAATCGAGCAAAGCCAGAATAACTGACAATCTGGGGTCATTAGATTTAATTGATTTGGCATATTCGGCACACTTTCTCGCCATTTCGGGTTTATAAACAGCTGTAAGGTAAAACCTGGCAAGATTGAAATAAGCTTCAGAATTTTTTTGATTTATGTGAGCAATTTTTTGTAAAGTATTTTCTGCCCTTTTGTAATCGAGGTTTTGCATTTGAGCTTCGGCAAGCAGGTTTAATAAAAGAATATCATCTGGCCTGTATTCTACCGCCTGCCGGAGCAAGCGCGCGGCAACGGCATAGTGCCCTGCTCCCATGGCAATTCCTGCGGCAAGTCTGTTCTTTTCTGCTTCTTCTCTTATAGCGTTAGCCTGATTATAAATGTTTAAAAATGACTTATAAGATTCGTCAGACAACATATTTTTGAGTTTCATCAATTGCTGACCAAATGCAGGAAAATCCTTTTTATAGATATGCACCATTCCTGTTAGTATCTGTACCTCAAGAAACTTTCTTGTATTTTGGGAATTTTTCGCAAGTTTGTTGGCTTTTTTAAGCTTTTTTAAAGCAACTTTAAGGCTGTCTTTTTCTATTGCATAGCGTGCATATTCAAGGTTAACCAGGAAAGATTCTGAACTCTGCTGCAAAAAATCGACAATTTGCCATGTTTCAGATTCATAAGCTTCAGGGGGCAGAGTTTTATTATCAGCGCTTGCAGCCAACTTTTTCTCTCTTCTTAATGAATCCGATTTCATTTCCCTTTCCTGTGTATTCTTATTTATTTTGGCATTATCTGCATCTTTAACTGGCAAAGGCTGAAATCCAGAGGGAATTTCTTCTTTTTCAAACTTAGCGCTGCTACTTATATCATTCGATTTTGGCGAAAAATCATTATTGCCTAACTGTTCAAGCAAATTTTCAGCTTTTTGATGACCGGGTTGAACTTTTAATATCCATTCAAGATGAGCTTTTGCTTCCTGGGCTTTTTGCAATCTCAGCATATTTTCACATAAAAATATTCTGGCATTAATATTGTTGGGCGATTTAAGCAGAACCTTCTGAAACTGTTTTAAACTAGCTGAATAATTATTAAGCGAAAATAGTACCTGGCCATAACGAAACCTGGTTCTCGGATTGTCGGGATCAAGCTTAACAGCCTGGGCAAATTTTTTGGATGCCAAGCTGTAATTATGCTGTTGAAAAGCCTTTTCACCCTGAGTAAATATGTTTTTAACCTTACCGATCGATGCACTACAAAGTGATGAAACAACCAGTATATAGATAAAAACAGCTGCATATATTTTCTTATACAAGATTCTGCCTCCGTTTTGATGTCTTTATATAGAAAACATCGACTGAATCAATAAAAAACTGGAGAATTTTTTAATTTTTTTGGGCACAAACATAAACTTTTTTAGCAAAAGTGACGATAGTAATAATGGGATTAGGGAAAAAATGCCTTTTTAACATGGAAGTTACAAGGGAGTAAGAAAAATGGTTGATTCCATCAAGGGACCTGGAAAAAGAATAATAATAACAACTAAACCAAAGGGAAAAGAAAAAACCGGCAATAAAACCGATTCTTTTGATAAAACCTTAAAAAACAAAAGCTCCGGAAGTGAAAAAGCGGGAGCAAATACCGCCCGTTTGAATCCGGCACAGAATAATCTCAAGATTATTCAACAACAGCAAGTGAATCGAATGCAGCGATTGCAGGAGATTACGAAACAGGTGCAGAACGGCACCTATAAATTGGTAGATCCTAATGTCCTGGCAGAAAAAATCTATCAGGCTATTACCGATCAAAAAACAAGAGAAAAATTCATAAAGAAGCTTCTACAAGAAGAAGCAGCGAAAAACAGTTCAGTTGAAAAAGGTGATATCTCCGATCTTGAACTAAAAAAACTTGTTTTTATGATTAGAGAAGCCCAGGATATACCTTTTGAAGACGAAGAGCTGGAGCAAATGATTCAAGAGCTAAGTTAGTTTTAGAAAGTTGCAATAAAAACTTTCTCGGGTTTTTTAAACTGATCAGGAAAATCGGGAACCTCTGTCTTTATTTCACTAAGATAGTTTCCCGATTTTCGGGCAACTTTCATAAGTTCTTCATAATCCATACCTAGAACTTTCTCTGAAGCGTTATACAAAGTAAATTCGCGACAAAAATAATTTTTCTTTAAATTAATCGAGTGCAAAAGTGAAAATTTGGAAGTATTTTTGTCAACAAGGTAAAGATTTTCATGATAGCCCTGAGAAAAGATAAAACCACCATCCAGCGCTTCAGGAATATTAACGTCCACATAGGCATTCTTTTCTTCTGAAAATTTTCCCAGAGGCACTTCCGAATTAAAATAGGTGGTTTCAACTTCGTACCCGGGCTGAACATTCTTGAAAAATTCAACTTCATTCTCTTCTACTGCTGCAACCAGCAGGTTTGCATTCTTGTCAAAAGATATTGCATCGGGTTTTAAATCTAATTTGATACTGACCACATTCGGGTCCAGGACATTTAGTTCTTCATTGTATCTAAATTTGAAAAGAGTTGAATCCGGCTCTGAATAGACTGCAACCAGAACAGATTTTCCATCTGCTCCTTCTTTGAAACAGGCGAGTGTACTCTCTGCTTTTTCGTTGTCGATACCAGCTTCATAAAGCCACTTTTTAAGAATATCACTACCAATAACAAATATTTTTTTATGTCCTATTGCAGCAAATCTTTTATGAGATGATATTGATTCAAACGCTTTGCTAAAGTTGTCGTCACTACCAATAACTTCAAATTTACCCGGCTCATTCTTTTCCCATGAATATAGAAGTAACTCACCTTTATTCAGGTTCTTACCGGGCTTGAAAAAGCTTGAAAATCTCTCATTTGTCCTGGCAACAGTAAACTTGGAAGGAAATTGAGGGTTAATTTGCAGGTTTTCGTTCACAGCAATTCTGAAAAGCGACTTTGAAGATAGTTCAAATACTCCTCTCTCAACAGCTTTACCCGGAAATTCTCCTCTCCAGAAACTTTCTTTTATTTCCAGCGGCTGTTCTCGCCATTCGTCATAATAAACTAAGTAACCGTCCTCATTATGTTGGGGTTTTAACCAGGTTCTGTACCAGGATCCATTGGGTATGCGATACCATTGTTTATTATCTATTGTTTGCAAAATGTTTTCGGCAATTGAATTGAGTGCAATCTCAGCTTTTACCGGAACTCCCGGACCCGCGCCCAGAGGATAACTTCTATGACAGAAAACCGGCATAGCCAGACTCCCTTCAATAAGCTGGTTTCTTTGATCATTATGAATAAGGAGTTTTTTATTTTTAATCTCTGAGTCATTTACTTGTCTGAATATTGAACTTTCACACTTGTTAGAAAATTCTGTCTGTTCGCAACGAAGCATTCTAAAATCTTTAAAATTATCGATGTAAAAATCATCGGCGGCATCACAAGCAAAAAAGTATCCCAGTGGTCTTCTAACTTGATTGTCGGTCTTCATGCGGTAAACTTTTCCCTTATTCTTGTTTACCAACATTAAAAACACTTCAGAAGCATGCGCAAATGAAGTAACAAGCAAAAATCCTGTAATAAAAACAACTATTGTCCTTTTCATGGAAACCCCTCAAAAATAATAAGCATTCTTGAAAATAATATCACTTTTAAGGTTCAATAAAAAAGCTGTTGTGTCGAAAATATTAAAAGAAAGCTAAAAAACGCGCTTAAGCTGTTTTGTATATAAGCTCAAAAACAACCCCTGCTATGTACATTGGTTTACATAAGTCTCGGTACACAAGTTATGTAAACGCCGTATTTTTTCTAAATTATGTACACAAATCCTTGACAAAAAAGATTTTTTATTTTGCAAGAAAAAAATAAAAAAGATTAAATTCTTTCTAAATCCGTATAAACAGATCTTGTCAAGAGGGTAGAACATTTCTTTTTCCACAGGATTCATTTCGCTTGTAATGCTTTTCCCCATTGTTTTCCACATTTTCCACTATTTCTCAGTGTACAAAACAAATCTTCTACACAAAGGCTGTTGATTAGCTGATAAAGACGTTTTTAAGGGGTGAAATTTTGGACGGTTTTCTTTAAAATTAGATGAAAATGCCTTAATTTTTTCGGCATTATCATTTTTTTGATTAATTAATTTTCAAGATCAATGATCTCGCCGCCGAAAACTTCTATTGCATCAGAGATTGCGGGCTTGTTTAAAACTTTTTTCCTTGCAGCTTCATCTATGCGGGCAACCTGTTGTCTATGATCAGCTTTTTTTTTTGGCAATTCATTAGATTGATTCTCCCTGAAATCCTTGGTTGAACCAGTCTTTATAGTGGATTCGCTGCCAAAAACTTCACCGGCAGCCCTTAGCATTATATTTTGATTCTTTTCTTCACGAAGCTTATTAAGAGCAAACTCCTGGTCAAGAAGAATATATAAACAGTTATTTCTATATTTCATTTTGGCGTTGACCAGTAATGCAGAGCAAACTCGTGAATTACGGGCAACAGTCGCTTTAAAATTATCTAGCGGATCATTGGTATCTACCGATTCAAACTGCTCGGGTCTTTCTTCCACAACTCGTTTGGGCGCCGATACTGTCGGAGCTTTACTACGGGCCGGGATAGTGGTTTTAACCAGGCGACCTGATCCAGCAGCCCCTCCAGGGAACCTTTTCAAACTTTCAACTTTTTGCTCTAACTTTTCAATTCTTTTTTCTACGGCTTCTGCAGTAAAAATTTCTTCTCCGAGACAAATTCGCAATAACTCTGTTTCAAGTAAAATTTTAGCCTGAAAGGAATTCTTTAATCGCATTAATGAATTTTCGATTCTGGTAACTGTCGTTAACAAAAATTTAAGGGTTAAATCTTTAACCGATTCCAGAATTTCTTTTACCTGTTCCTCGGGTAAATCAAGAATCTGGTTGGCCTGGGCATCAATTTTAAGCAGCATACATCTACGCATGTACTCAAGAAAATCTCTTGCTATAGTAGCAGGTTCATAGCCATTGAAATACAATTCATTAAGAGTTTTAACCACTACCTCAGGTTTTCTGGCAAAAATACCTGCTGAAATTTCTTTTAAAGTTGAATAGCTCAGCCTTCGCGTCATTAACAAAACCTGATCGAGCTCGATTTTTTTGCTGACAGAAGAAGAAGATATCTGATCAAGAAGACTCAAGGCATCTCTGAAACCTCCCTGAGCACATTCGGCAATCATTCCCAGAGCTTCAGAATCAAATTCAGGAAAATCTTCTGAATTTTCTCTTTCAAGCTCAACAATGGTTTCAAGCCTTTCTTTAATTATTCGCCGCGAAACCGAATGGAAATCAAACCCCTGACAGCGGGAAATAATCGTAGCAGGAACCTTCTGCGGATCTGTAGTTGCCAGAACAAAAATGACATTTGCCGGTGGTTCTTCCAGGGTCTTGAGAAAAGCATTAAAAGCTGCCCCCGAAAGCATATGAACCTCATCGATAATGTAAATTTTATATTTACCTTCTGCAGGCTTATATTTTACTTTTTCTCTCATCTGCCTTATGTCTTCAACACTGTTGTTGCTGGCAGCATCAATTTCTATAATATCCATAAACTTCTGTTCTTCGATGCGTCGACAATTTTCGCATTTACAGCAGCAATCGAGAAGATTTTTTTCATCCAGCTCAGGTGAAGAGCAGTTTAGAATCTTGGCAAGCAACCTTGCGCTGGAAGTTTTACCCGTTCCCCGGGGGCCCGAAAACATGTAAGCATGAGAAATTCTACCGCTGGCAACAGAAGATTGAATGGTATGAGAAATATGTTGTTGCCCAGCTAATTGTGAAAACTTTGCCGGTCGGTATTTGCGATAAAGGTTCTGTTTTTCGGGAACATTCATTATTTAACTCCAGCTGCTTTTTAATTCGTTCTAAAAATAACCTTAAATTCTTATTAAAAGCAAATTAGAATAGATAAAATTCTAAACCTGCTAAAAACAGAAAACCCCCAAAAGGGGTTTTAAGGTCGTGCACCTGCCTTCGAACTTAAGTCAATAGCCCGTATCCTGAACCAGCCGCTCAGGACAGGCGCTGCCACATCACCCGAAAGCGATCGCTTACCGTTGCTATCTTCCGATCCTGGCGGGGTTCACGGACTTTCGCCGTGTGGAACCCGTCCTTCAATGCTTTTGGAACAGGCCGGTGCTACCAACTAAGCCCTCTGACAGGGATTCAGCCCGCCTACGGGGTTTTGCGGTTGATAGAGGACCCCGAGCCCTCCGCCTAGCACGACAACGGAAAGGGCGGGATTCGAACCCGCGATAGAGAGGTCCCTATACACGCTTTCCAGGCGTGCGCCTTAAGCCAGACTCGGCCACCTTTCCGGATATTTTTGCACGGGAGTAAACCCTGTAACAAAAAACAGCGCGCCCGAGAGGACTCGAACCTCTGGCCACCAGATCCGCAATCTGGTGCTCTATCCAAACTGAGCTACGGGCGCATTTACCTCGGAGAGAGGGGGATTCGAACCCCCGGTACCAGTTACCCAGTACGACAGTTTAGCAAACTGTTGGTTTAAGCCACTCACCCATCTCTCCAAAGTAAAAAAAACGGAGGAAGTAGGATTCGAACCCACGGAGCTTTCGCCCTTCGGTTTTCAAGACCGACGCCTTCGACCACTCGGCCATTCCTCCAAGTGCTGGTTAATTTACCACATGTACCGAATAAAATCAACAATTTAGATTATTTTTTCATTCGATCGGTTCGTTAACCCTCATTGTCTTAGAAGCATTTTCCTTTTCTGACTCATTTTCATTTACGGTATAGATAACCAGTTCTTCAGGCCTGACCAGCCCAAGTCTTTCGCGGGCCAGTCTTTCTATGCCTTCTGGTGTAGATAACATATCAAGATTTTGCTTCAGGTGCCGATTTTCTCTTTCGAGTGCTTCAATTTTTTCCTGAAGTTCTGCCTCACGCTGAAGCAGATTTCTAATATTATTATATCTTACCAGGTAAATTACAGATAGAGCCACGCAAAAAACTACCGACAATATAAACATAATCTCGGTTGAGAATCTTACTCTTTTTTTTCTGCTGACTTTTTTTTCTTCTGCCATTATTTATCTCTCAAAGATTAAAAATTCATGAGAGATTCTCTCATGAATTTTTAATCTTTAATCGGCCGCTTCTTCTTTGGCCGGTATTCTTACTACTGAAATCAGTTTATCGTCATCACCGAGAGTAATCAACTTAACTCCGGATGCTGCTCTACCGGTATTTCTAATTTTATCGGCACTAAGTCTTACCACTTTTCCTGTGGTTGTTACAACCATAAGTTCATCACCTTCAAACATACGCTTAATGGCTAGAACTTCACCGGTCTTCTTCATTATTTTAAGATTGATTACACCCTTACCACCACGATGAGTTACGCGATAATTCTTGATATTAGTCTGTTTTCCAAAGCCAAGTTCAGAAACAGTCAAAAGTTTTCCTTCGTAAACAACTTTATCGTCTATTTCTTTTCCAGCTTGATCTTCGGGAGTTTCTACTTTTTCAGATGCATCTTCTTCGACCAGAAATTCTTCAACGATCTCTGCATCTTCGGCATTTTCATTTTCAGAAGTCTGGACATTTTCTGTTTCCAGTTTGAGTTCTTCTTTTTCTTCCGCAAGTAAAGCCAATAATTTTTCTTTTTCTTCCGCAGTTCGGAAAACTTCCATGCCAACAACTTCGTCGTCTTTTTCTCTAAAGGTCATCGCTTTGACGCCTCGTGCATTTCTGCCCATGACTCTGACTTCGTTTTCACAGAATCTAATTGCATAACCTTTTCTGGTCGCAATTACTACCTGTTCTCCGCCGAGGATGGGCTTAACACCTACCAGTTCGTCATCACCTTTGAGTTTTATAGCAATAATACCTCTAGATAAAGGTCGTGAGAAAGCCGAAAGCATGACCATTTTGGCAATACCTTTTTTGGTAACCATAAACAGCCGGCGCATATCATCAAACTTTTTAATAGGCAATAAAGCGGTTACAATTTCATCTTCTCCGAGCTGCAGCAGATTCACTATGGCCCTGCCACTTGCCTGACGACCACCCTCCGGTATCTGATAACCCTTGATCCAGTGCACTTTACCAATCGAGGTAAATGCAAGTAAATATGAGTGGGTAGTTGCCAGAAACATGTGTTCAACCACATCATCCTCTTTGACGCCCATTACTGAACTGCCTTTACTACCGCGATTAATCTGTCTGAAGATCGTCGGAGACATTCTTTTGATATACCCGTTTTTGGTCGCAGTAATAATTATGTCTTCTTCCTGCATCAAGTCTTCTATGTTGAGCTTTTCAGCAATAGACATACTGATTTGAGTGCGACGTTCGTCTCCATATTTTTCACGGATTTCAATCAGTTCTTCTTTAATTATGTCACGAACCTTCTGATCAGATTCGAGAATACCTTTTAATTTTTGAATCAAAGCAAGAGTTTCATGGTATTCAGCTACAATTTTGTCTCTTTCGAGGCCGGTCAGCTTCTGCAGTCTCATTTCGAGAATTGCCTGAGCTTGTTTTTCCGAGAGCATGAATGTATCCATGAGCCCCTGTTTAGCGCTTGCCGGATCGTTGGATTCTTTAATCAGCTTAATTACTGCATCCAGGTTATCCAGGGCAATGGTCAAGCCTTCGAGTATGTGAGCCTTTTCTTCAGCTTTTCTCAACTGATACATGGTTCGACGACGGATTATTTCGCGACAATGGTCGACATAGTGCTCCATCATCCTCTTGAGACCTAAAACCAATGGTTTGTTGTTAACAAGAACCAGATTTATTATTCCGAAGCTGGACTGCAGTTGAGTATGTTTATAAAGCTGATTTAAAACTACATCTGTATTAACGCCTTTTCTCAGCTCAATACAAACTCTCATTCCTTCATGACTTGATTCGTCTCGCAGATCAGTAATACCGTCTATCTTTTTGTCTTTAATCAGATCAGCAATAGATTTTACCAGACGGGCTTTATTAACCTGATAAGGTAACTCGGTAACAACAATACGATCACGCCCGCGGTTGAATTCTTCGATATCTACTACTGAGCGAACTACGACACTACCTCTGCCGTTGCGATAGGCCGTATTTATTCCTTCTGTACCCATTATTATTCCACCAGTCGGGAAATCCGGACCGGGAATAAATTCCATCAGCTCTTCAATTGTTATTTCAGGGTTGTCAATTAAAGCTACAGTACCGTTTATAACTTCGGTAAGGTTATGTGAAGGCATGTTGGTGGCCATACCTACGGCAATACCAGAAGAGCCGTTTACCAGTAGATTCGGAAATTTACTTGGCAGAACAATTGGTTCGTTAAGAGAACCATCAAAGTTGGGCATCCAGTCAACGGTTTCCATCTCAAGATCGCGCAGCATTTCCTCGGCAAGCGCTTTTAGCCTTGCTTCGGTATAACGCATTGCCGCTGCTTCATCGCCATCTATCGAACCAAAGTTACCATGACCATCAATCAACTGATATCTAAGACTGAAATCTTGAGCCATTCGAACCAGGGTGTCATATACAGCCGAATCACCATGAGGATGATATTTACCAAGAACTTCACCGACTGTTCTTGCTGATTTGACAAAAGCTTTTTTGCTGGTAAATCCCTGATTGAACATCGCATAAAGAACTCTTCGATGAACCGGTTTTAAACCATCACGCACATCGGGAAGCGCTCTACCAACTATTACACTCATGGCATAATCTATATAAGATGACCTCATATCATCTTCAATATTTACAAACCTGGTGCCGGTTGGCGGCGGAGCCTGGTTATCTCCTGAGTTTCCTGAATTTATATTTTCATTGGTGGTATCCATTTGATAACCCCTTTACTATATATCGAGATTCTTGACCTGTTTTGCATACTGAGTAATAAAGTTTCTTCTTGGCTCAACCTTGTCACCCATCAGAACCGAGAAAATTCTATCGGCTTCGGTCTGGTCATCGGCTCGAACCTGTTTTAGAATTCTACTTTCGGGATCCATGGTTGTGCTCCAGAGTTGTTGAGGATTCATTTCTCCGAGACCTTTGTATCTCTGCAAAGAAACTCTGTCACTACCACCAAATTCAGTGGCAATAATCTTATCTTTTTCCGCTTCCGTATAGGCATATTTTTCAGTTTTACCTTTTTTCAGCTTGTAAAGAGGTGGTTGGGCTATATATAAATATCCTTTTTCGATCACCTCAGGCATATAGCGGAAAAAGAAGGTTAAAAGCAAAGTTCTGATATGAGAACCATCAACATCGGCATCTGTCATGATAATCATTTTATGATATCTGATTTTATCGACGTTAAACTTATCTTTACCGATGTTTGTTCCAGCGGCATTAATTAGATCTTGAATTGTTTCACTATTTAAAACTCTTTCGAGTCGTGTTTTTTCAACATTAAGAATTTTACCCCTTAACGGAAGAATAGCCTGAATTCTACGATTTCGCCCCTGCTTGGCTGAACCACCCGCAGAGTTCCCTTCGACGATAAACAATTCACATTGTGCCGGATCTTTTTCTGAGCAGTCAGCCAGCTTACCTGGCAAAGAGTTCCCTTCCAATGCAGTTTTACGTCTGGTAAGCTCTCTTGCTTTCTGAGCGGCCATACGTGCTTTCATGCTGGTGATAATTTTATTAATCACCGGTTTGGCCATATTGGGATTTTGCTCGAAATAATCAGATAAAAAGTCAAAAACTGCTGAATCAACAATACCCCTGACTTCAGGATTCCCCAGTTTGGCTTTTGTTTGTCCTTCAAACTGAGGTTCAGGTACTCTAATCGAAATTACTCCGATAAGTCCTTCTCTGGTGTCATCAGTGGTCAGTTTCATCTCTTTGAGCTTGCCTTTTTCTTTACCCAGTATGTCAGGGTTTTTTTTCAGATATCTGTTAAATACCTTGGTTAAAGCTGATCTGAAACCAATAACGTGTGTTCCGCCATCTATTGTGTTGATATTATTTACAAAAGCATAGAACTGCTCAGAATAGCCATCGTTATAAGACAATGCCATTTCGATCTCAACATTGTCTTTTTCTTTTTCCATGTAAATAACTTCTTTGAAGATTGGGTTTTTAGCTTCGTTCAAAAAGTCGACAAAGCTGGCAATACCACCTTCATATTCAAACAAATGACATTTTTGTGCAGCTTTTTGCCGTAAAACAACTTTTATTCCCTTGTTCAAGAAAGCCAGCTCTCTAAGCCTTTTAGAAAGAATATCAAAGCTGAACTCAACAGATTCAAATATTTCAGGATCAGGCTTGAACCTGATCTTTGTGCCGGTGCGATCGGCCCCTTCACTCACAATCATCTCGCCGACAGGAACACCACGCTTGAAAGACTGTTCAAAAACACTTCCATCACGCCAAACTGTAACTTCAAGCCATTCTGCAAGAGCATTAACTACAGAAATACCAACCCCATGCAGGCCGCCACTATATTTATAAGAATCCTTGTCAAACTTACCACCTGAATGTAATACGGTTAAAATTACTTCAAGCGCTGACTTGCCAGTCTGTTCATGTATATCTGTTGGTACGCCCCTACCATCATCCAGAACCGAAAGTGAACCATCATCATGCAAATTCACATGAATGGTTGACGCATGTCCGGCTAGAGCCTCATCTATACTGTTATCAACGATTTCCCAGACAAGATGATGAAGGCCATCGAGTCCGGTGCCGCCGATATACATACCCGGCCTTTTTCTAACCGCTTCAAGACCTTCAAGAACTCTAATGTTTCTTGCCGAATATTCCGTTTCTTCACCAGTTTCCAGGCCGGTATCAACCTGATCTTCAGGAGTTTCCTGCTGTATTTCTTCAGGATTTTCCATTTCAGTCATTGTTTAACTCCTTATAATTACCCATTAATAATGATAATGGGCACTTTTTTTCCATTCAGCTTTTAAATAAGCCGCACTTTGAAAAGGGTGACAAATTCCCCGCTGAGCCAAAGCTTCAGTTGAGAGAGTAGAGCCTTTCCATTTACCTTCTGTGGTAAGTATAGCAGCTCTATATTCATAACTTTCAGAAGAAGGAAGCAAAGAAAGAATTTTCTTTTTTGCCGCCTCATCTATTGTTTGCAAATTAAATATTGCTTCACAATGTTGAAAATCTACAAATTCATTCTGACCTATATGTATCAACATCAACCAGCCTCCTTTGCCGGCTTCAAAGATAAAAACTCCTGCCATTCAGGGTTAAGCAGCTGATTTTTATCCAGGTCATCAAAATCTATCTGGTCCGGCATACAGCCTTTATATAAAACAATTGCCCGAACAATTTCTTTTTTCAATAAACGAAACCCCGGGTCTTCAAAGCTTTCTTTAAGTTGCTCGCCAAGTTCGTTTATCAGCTCAACCGTCTCATCTA
>JBNJGH010000049.1:0-23466 GCA_051747585.1 Candidatus Rifleibacteriota bacterium | reverse complement strand
GACAAATCCTGGCTGAAAAAGATTAAAAAATCAACTCTGTGCCCTCGGTGGCCTCAGTGGTTTAAATTCTATATTTGACAGAAAGAAATAAAACCAGAAGTTTTTGTAACCAGCTAATAATGATTGACCGAGAATTCCTGAAAATTTGCCAGCAATTCCCGGCCAGCGACCATCAACTGGTTTCAGAAAAAAAATTGTCTCACACTAAGACGCAAAGCCTCTAAGGCAAACAAGAAAGTCTGTAAACTGTCATTATATATTGGTGTTTGAGCGCTAGTTATACTGGTCATTGAGCGTTAGTCGAAATGACCGTTGAACGTCTACTTGGTCCCTTCGACACTTCGACTTCACTCAGCACGAGCTTCGCTCAGCGCAGGCTCCGCGCAGGGACCATACTGGCCCGTCATTCCTGACCGGTTTTAACCGGATCAGGAATCCAGAATAATCGTCGTTTTTTCTAACAAATAAAAGCGTAGGGGTTCAAAATTTTGCTCTGCTGACTTTCAAAATTTGTTGACAAAATTAATAAAATATTATAAAAATGACTGACTAGTCAGTCCAAGGTTAATTGTTTATATGAAAAGAAAAATCGGAAAAAAAGAAATTCTTATGCAGGCAGCTCTGGATGTGTTTATGGAAAAGGGCTTTGAAAGAACAACCATAGACGAAATAGTAAATCGGGCTGTTTGCGGCAAGGGTACTTTTTATCGTTATTTTCATAATAAAGAAAACCTTTATCAAGAGCTGGATGCGAATTTTTTAAAGAGTCTCAAGAGTAATTTTGAGAAGTACTGTCGTGAATCGCTGCCTGTCGAAGAGTATTTGCTTGCCGGATTAAGAACTTTTATCAAAGTTTTTACCCAGAACAACAAAATAGGATTGATTCGTTTTGAAAGAGATATGAGACTTTGTTCGGCCAAAAGAAAGGAATCGAGCAATCAGCTGCTTGAAATATTTTTCTTTATGAAACCCAGACTTGAAATGGCAAAGCGCTCAGGCGAAATTAAAGAAGTTGATACTGAATCAATTTTATCTACAATTATAGGAACTGCGCATTATTTTGTATTTAGAGAATTCAAGCTTGGCATATCTTACACAGACCATGAATTGAAAAAGGTTATAGATAATTTAATTTACGGGGTAAAAGCAACATGAATAAAAAACTTTTTTTTGTTATAGGAATGTTAATGCTCATTTCCTCAAGTTCGTCTGCCAGTTGCTTTGAACATTTAGCCCGGCTGGCTATTGAAAGAAACCTGAGTTTAAAAATCTCAGAGCTTGAGATTGAGCAGAGCTTTATTGATGAAAAAAATGCATTAAATAAACTTATTCCCGATTTGAAATTTAATGTAAATAAATCACATACAACTTTTAAAGATAGCTACCAGAAGAGCAATCCATCCAGCATAGATTCTGTTTTGACCTATTCACTTAAACTTACTCAAACTTATCCTGGCCTGGGTCAGATTCCTGCAGTTCAGCGAGACATTGCCAGGCTGAAAACTCAGATGCGAAAGACCGCTAAAGCCAATGAAAAAACAGCTGTTATCAAAAGCCTTGCAAAGGTTTATTTTCAGCTGGTGCGCGAGCAGGAATTGATTAAAGTTCACAAGACAGACCTTGTTTTAATTGACGAGTTGTTGAAAATTGCCAATCTTAATCTGGAAGTAGGGCTGGTATTGAAAAATGACATATTGAGAATAGAGGTAGAGGGTCTCAATACTAAGACTAATCTACTTAAGAACCAGAATGGTTTTAGTAATTTACATTATGATCTTGCTGCAATTCTTGATTATGATACTACCGAAGAGCTTAAACTAGATCTTCCTGAAGGTTTGAAATTTGCCCCTTCAAGTTTTACTGCTGATGAACTTTGGCCTGTACTTTTAGAAAATGATAAGGAAATAAAGCTTGCCAAGCTCGATATAGAGATATTACGTAAAGCCGAAAAAGTTGCTCGAAGCGCACATCTGCCTACTCTGACTTTTGACGGCTCTTATAATTATGGACGAAAAGTGGGACCAATTGAAGGTACCAAAGATATAAAGGCTGCTTTTATTTTATCAACCCCGATATATAACGGTAATGAAATAGAAAATTCAATTAGACTGGCTAAAAAGTCCAGGAAAATTGCGACTTTAAAACTTGAGAATTTGAAGAATATAAAAAAAGCTTCTCTCGAAAAGGTTGTGGCAGACTACAATGAAGCTCTGGCCAGAATTAACTTTGCCGTAAAAACTCTCGAGCAAAGCTATGAAAACATGAGAATCGTTTTTACTCGATACCAGGAAGGAGCTTCTTCGATTGTCGAGCTCGTCGATGCGCAGAGAATTCTGACCAATTCTGCCCAGACGGCAATTAGAGCTTTTTTCGATGAAAGAATAAGACTTGTTGAAATATTGTTATTGATTCAGGATTATCAGAGCCTGTTCAAGGTTGATGATAATCCCGTTGCATTGAAATTTGAATTCCTTTTAAATCAACTTAAACTGGCAAATGGAGAAAATAACTGATGTCAAAGCAGAGATTAAGTTTAATTGTGATTTTTTTATGTTTCTTTTCGCTGCAGACTGCTATTGCAGCGGTTAATGTAATTGCTGAAGATGTTAAAAAAGGAAATATCAGCAAAATTCTTCGTTTCAGCGGCGAAACCATTCCTTATGTAGAAGCCTGGGCGGCTGCCGATGTATTTGGGCCTGTAGCCGAAATATATGTTGAAGATGGTGATCGGGTAGAAAAAGGGCAACCTCTTGCCAAAATTGATGATGTGCGTTTCAAAATTGCATTGAGAATGGCTCAAGCCTCTCTTGAAATTGCTGAACAGAAGCTGGAAGAAGAAAAAAGAGATTTTGAGCGAAATGAAACACTTTTTAAGAAAGGTGCAATTACTCGTAAAACTTTTGACATGGTTGAGACTTCCTATATCCAGGCAAAGGTTAATGTTAAACAGTCCAGAGCCGAGCTTGACAAGGCTGAACTTGATCTTAACCGTTGTGTGATAAGAGCGCCTATAAAAGGATTCTTTGTAGACCGTTCGATTGATCTTGGTCAGGCTATGGCAAGAGGCCAGAACATGGGAAAAATTATTTTTCTCGATATTATTTACGTAGAAGCAAAAATTGCAGAGCAGGATATCAATAAAATAGATGTTGGTCAGGAATGTTTGATTAATGGCAACTTTAAAGGAAAAGTAGCTCATATCAATCTTTCGGCCGATAGTTCCAGAGCTTTCGAGATAAAGATCAAGGTTAACAATCCTGACGTTTATTATAAAGATAAAATGTTTATAAAAGGCTCAATTATACTTAAAGATTATAAAGATGTTCCCATGTTTCCTTCACAGGCTATAAGAAACAATCGTGGCGAAATTTTCGTTTTTGCGGTTGAAGACGGTATAGCACGTCGAATAACTATAGATATAATTGCGCAGCAGGGCGAAGAAACCTACGCAGAACAAGTTAAGGCAGGTATGAAAATTGTAACCGTGGGCCAGGATAATCTCGATGATGGCTCAGAAATAACCCTAAGAAACAGCAAAATTCAATAAAACTATGAGTATACCAAGAACTTCAATTAACAGACCAGTTACCGTTACTATGCTTATGCTTGGCATGGCACTTATAGGCATCGGCGCGATATTTGTGCTGAATGTCGCTCTTTTTCCCGATATCGATATTCCCGTGGCTTTTATTCAGGCGCCTTATCCCGGTGTTGACCCTGCTCAGATAGAAACAATCGTTACTCAAAAAATCGAAGACGAAGTAAACACGGTCGAGAACATAGATAAGCTTGAATCATATTCAGTTGAAGGCTTTTCTCAGATTGTCGTGAGCTTTGATTATGGTACAGACATCGATCTTGCAAGTGTTGATCTCAGAGCAAAGGTCGATATTGCCAAAAGAGAGTTGCCAAGAGACATAGAACAGGTCACTGTTTCTAAAGTTGATATTAACGCTTTTCCTGTACTGAATGTCGCTCTTGGCGGTGATTTTGATCTTGTCGATCTGAGAAACATAGCAGATCGCGAAATCAAACCGGCTTTTCAACGCATAAGCGGAGTAGCAAATGTTGAAATCAAAGGCGGTCGAGAGCGAGAAATTCATGTTAAAGTCGCTCCTGCTAAGCTTCTGGCCTTGAATCTGACTATAGATGATATTATTAACGCAGTTAACCGTGGAAACCAGGATACACCTCTGGGAAACATTGAAGAAGGTAATTTTAAATATCTTTTACGCTCTGAAGGGGAAGTTACAGACCCACAGCAACTTGGCGATATAATTATAAAGGAAGTTGGGGGAAGACCTGTTTATGTTTCTGAAGTCGCGGTTATAGAAGATTCTTTTAAAGAAATAGATTCCGTTTCAAGATTGAACGGAAAACCCTCGGTTACTCTTGAAATAAAAAAAGAAGCAGGTGCCAACCCTGTAGAAATTTCAGATCAGGCTCAGAAACTGGTTCCTGAGCTCGAAGAAAAGTATAAGGGAAAATTGAGCATTATTATAGCCAAAGATGAAACTCTTTTTATTCGAGACACAATTCAGATGGTTAAAGACAATGCTACCATCGGTGGTTTGTTTGCTATTTTTGTTCTTTTTATTTTTCTGCGCAATTATAGATCGACCATTATTATTGGCATAGGAATTCCAATTGCTGTTCTTACAACTTTTGGTCTTCTGGCATTAAAAGAAGATATTACTCTAAACCTTATGACCCTTGGGGGCCTTGCCCTTGGCATAGGAATGATGATCGATAATGCTATCGTGGTAATGGAGAATATATATCGATTCATTGCCGATCATCCCGATAAAGACCGCAAAGATCTTACTGCCAGCGCGGCTGAAGAAGTGCTTATGCCAATTATTGCCTCAACCGGAACCACGGTTGCGGTTTTTCTACCAATAGGCTTTGTGCCGCAAATAGTCGGCGAGATATTTTTTAACATGTCACTGGCTATAATATTTTCTTTGCTGGCATCTTTGCTTGTTGCCGTAACCCTGATTCCAATGCTTTGCTCCAGATTTCTCAAGCTTAAAAGTGCTTATCTCGAAGAGATAATCGTAAGAATGTACAAATCTTTGTTTCGTTGGTGTCAGAAAAATATTTTCAAAACAATTGCCGGCGTTCTTTGTGCATTTCTTACCCCGGCTCTAATCGTATTTTTTGGCTTGAAAAATCAGGCAATAACCGAGCTTTTGCAAAAAACCGGCGCTTCAAGCCTGCTTTCAGTTTATTCAACCGAAGCTATTAGTTTGGGCTTTTCTGTAGGTTTAATAGCCTTTGTTTTATTGTTTCCATTACTTATAGCGGTTTTGTTTTTTGTTTTTAACTTCATTGTTGAAAGAATTCTGGAACCTGTATTTGATTTTATTCTTATTTACATTATAAGAGGCGCTTATATTAAAGTTCTCGGAATATTAATCAGGCACTGGTATTTTAGACTTTCTTATATAGTTCTGGTTCTTGTCTTGTTTGTTTTCAGCTTGTTTCAGCAGCCTCCAATGGCATTTTTTCCCGACATGGACCGGGGCGAATTTAATATTTCTTTTGAAACTCCCGAAGGAACAAGCGTAGAAAAAACAGACGAAATAACCGAAAAAATAGAGTATGTTCTACAACAGTACTCTCAGGTCGACAAAATAATTACTAACTCAGCAGTAGGCGAAGGTAACCTTTCTGTTATACTCTTGCCTACCGAGAGTAGAGAAAAAACTACCCAGGATATAATTCGTGAAGTCAGAGAAAAAGTCTCTATTATTCCCGGAATAAGAACCATCAATTATAAAAAACCTTCTATGGGCAAACCCTCACGGGGCAAGTCTATTCAGATCGAGGTTATGGGTGATGATTTTGACCAGATCGAAGCAATTTGTGCCGAGGTGTATAATAGAGTCAAAGATATACCCGGTCTTAAAGATCTAGAGGATGGAATTAAAAAAGGTCGTCCTGAATTCAGGCTTGTGTTTGACCGCGAAAAAATTCGTGATCTTGACTTGAGTTTAAGTAAGATTGCACAAATGGCAAGAAGTTATGTTTACGGGTCTCTGGCAGGCAAATATCGCGAACGTAATGATGAATTTGACATAAGAGTAGAAGCTACCGATGAGGCAAAAGACAAAATTGCACGTTTCCAGGAGCTGGAAATATCTCTTGATAAAAACAGATTTGTTAAACTTTCGCAGGTTGCCCATTTTGAGCCCGCAAATGGCTACAGTACCATAGAGCGTAAAAATATGGCTCGAAGATTGATTGTTCAGGCCGATCCCGATCAAAGGCCAATAGGCGCCATCATGACTGATATTGATGAAAAGTTGGCAGATCTTAAATTACCGCCGGGTTATTCGATTAACTATGGCGGTGAAAACGAAGATATGAAAGAAGCTTTTGGTTATCTTGCAGTAGCACTGGTCGCTTCGATATTGCTGGTTTATATGATTATGGCTTCGCAATTCGAATCTATTCTTTATCCTTTTATCATAATGTTTACCATACCCCTTTCATATATGGGTGTTGTTGCCGGGCTTCGGATCTCGGGCTTTGCTTTTTCGGTTACGGCGATGATAGGTATTATTATGCTGGCCGGAATTGCGGTTAACAATGGTATTATTCTGGTAGAATATATTCTGTTAAGAAGAAACAAATGGAAAGAAAATGATTATGATGCTGCAATAAGCGCAGGCACACTCAGGTTTCGTCCGATCTTGATGACTATGTGCACAACTCTGCTGGGCATGTCTCCTTTAACGCTCGGGCTTGGTGCCGGGGCCGACTTTTATCAGCCACTTGCCATATCTGTTACCGGGGGATTGCTGGTTTCAACTGTTCTTACTTTGACTTTTGTGCCAACCGTATTCATCTCAATCGAAAAAATTATAAGTTTCTTTAAAAACCTTTTTTCCGGTTTTGGCAACACTGAAGAGAAAAAATCCCAAAATGATGCTGTATGATCAAGTTTCATTTCTTTAAAGGTAAAACTCGGGAATTCGAACTCGCCATGCGGGTTCGTTACAGAGTGTTTGTCAATGAACAGAAGGTTCCAGAGGAGCTTGAAAAAGATGAATTCGACGACCTGGCCTGGCATGTAGTTGCCCTGAAAGGTAAAGAACCCGTTGCAACCGGAAGAGTGTACAAAGATGCTGAAAATCCGTCTGTAGCAATACTTGGAAGAGTTGCCGTTTTGCCCGAACACCGCCACCAGGGTATGGGCAGAAGGGTTGTTAAAAAACTTATCGAAAAAGCTAACGAGCTTGGGTGTACCAGAATTGACATTCACGCTCAATGTCTGGTTGAAGCCATGTATAAAAAGCTTGGTTTTATTACTGTGGGGCCGGTGTTTGATGAGGCCGGTATTGACCATGTGCCGATGGAATTACAACTATAAATAGCAGTAGCTATTTGCTTGTTAAAATAAATCTTCCATCCCAGTCTTCGGGTGGGGGATTTTTTTTGAAAGCCAGACTTCTTTCAATAAAAATCCTGGTTGGCGAATCTTGAGGAACAAATTTCAGCACCTTTTCAAATAATTCTATAGCTTTGTTCCAATCTCTATTTAAGTAGCTTTCTATTCCTTTATTATAGAACTTTTCTGCTTTTAACCATTCTTCTTTTTCTTCACTCAAATAACCGCGTAATTCATATACTTTTATTGGCTGCTTTTTACCTTTAACTGCAAGGTAATCAAGAAATCTTGTGCTGAACACTTCCGGGTTTAATCTTTTGTATACCGATTCCGAAATCATCATAAGGGTATTGTATGGTTTATTTGCACCTTCCAGCCTTGAAGCCAGGTTTACTCCGTCTCCCAGACAGGTGAAATTCATTTGAATATCGCTGCCAATAAAGCCAACCATTGAATTGGCAGTATTTAAACCTACTCGAACCTGAACTTCAGGAAGCCCATGTTTTTTCCATTTTTGCCGCAATTCTATCAGCTTTTTCTGCATGGCGATTGCGCATCTGGCAGCCAGCTCAGGGTGGTCAGCCTGTTCTTTCGGGTGATTCCAGAAAGCCATTATCGCATCGCCAATATATTTATCCAGAGTGCCTCTATAATCAAACAGCAATTTCGTCATTTCACCCAGATATTCGTTCATGAGTTCTGTCAGCTGTTCGGGTGGGAGCTTTTCAGAAATTGTAGTAAACCCCGCCAGGTCAGAAAACATTATTGTTAATTCCTTTTTCTCTCCCCCCGGTTTTAATGATTCAGGCGTTTTTAAGATATCTTCAACAACTGCAGAAGAAATAAATCGTCCAAAGGTTGAGCGGGTTTCCTGTTCTTTGCGTTTGCTTATTGCCCAGGCAATGTAACCACGACTGATGCCAAATGAGGCTATCGAAACAACAGGTATAAAAACCGGCAACAGCATACTGTATAAAAAACAGAAAAAAGCTGTAGAAAACCAGGCGCAAGCTGTTAGAACAATTGCAAAGCCGCCCCATAAAGCGCCGAGCTTGAAAAATATGAAATTGCAGATCAGCAGGAATGGCAAAATCGCCAGCACCTGCCATAAAGGCCAGCTGTAAGGCATATAATCGCTATGAATAAAAAGCGGTTTAAGAAAATCATTTCTCATTAAAGCAGAAAACAGGTTGGCGTGCAGGTTAACTCCGGGTAATCGGTTAAATGAAGAATCAAGAAAATTTATCGGAGTGGTTATAAAATCCTGGTCTTCAGCCAGAGAAGTTCCAATAAAAGGGGTTCGGTTGCCAATCTGCGCTTTGAGGCGGTTAAATTTGCCCCTTAACTTACCCTTCGTGGCAAAAAAATTATACTTTCCCGGTTCTAAAAGTATTTCGCTGTCAGTAGTAAGCTTGATTCTGTTTTCGGTTTCAGAGATTGCAAATAATTCATTCAGGGGATTTTTGTGCTTAAAGCCGGCTCTAATTTTCTGTTTTTCTTTATGAGTTAATTCAGGAACTTCTGTAACGAGATTATCTGTTTCTGGATAAACAGTTAATTCTGTTGTTTTTTGCTTTGAGTTGCCGGTTTTGTCGGAAAAAAGAATTAGCTGACTATTAATAGTTGATGGAACTTTGATTTTTTGACCGGGCTTGAATTTGAATAAGAATTCGTGATTCCAGAGGGGATCTGTTTTTATTGCGGCAAAAACTTTTTCTGTTAATGCTTCTCCATTTGAGTCGGTGAAGATGCCATCATTGATTTTGAAATTTTCAATATTTTCATCAAGGCAGAAAAGTTCAAATTCATCGGGCAGAGAGGCATTGCATAACCCCTTCTTGTCAGTTTTTATCAGATGAAGCGGTTCTCCAAAAATAAAGATTTCATCTGTTTCTGGTGGCAGCTTGTCTTTAAAATTTACCTTGTAATCCGGGCTGAAGCCGTAAAGCTTCGGCAGATTGATGATCCGGCCGGGTTCACTTTTCCCGCTCAGGCTACTTTTACTGTAGCCATTTGAAGTTTTGTTAATTACAGTGATTATAAAATTGCCTGCGGGCACCTTGTCGAAAATGAATTTTCCTGTTTCGTCGGTTTTAACAATATCCCAATATGCCCCATCAGACATTTCCAGTCTTACAACAAGGTTCTCAGTCTTCCGGTTGTTAAAGAATTCAACATTGCCTGTTATTTTGCTTTCGCCGGGCGCTTGCCAGTTGAAGGCAAGGGGTATTTTTGCCTGGCTTTCTTTAATGTTTAAATCATACTTGTATAAACGGTTTGCCCATTTTTGGTCTTCTTTTGTTTTTAAGAGCAAACTCATAGACAAATTTTTAATGGTGTCACTTTTTTGTGGCGGCTGTGACTTATAAAAATTAAGCCTGATACAGGGCATATCATAATTGCCGGTCAGAGGTAGGGCATCTGAGGGAAGCTCAAGCCAGGTGCTTTTGTTTAAAAGGCTCAGGTTTAAATTCTGTGCGGCAGCTTCCAACCGGCTTTTTTTTTGAGGATTAAAACGCGCCAGATAATCGGCAAGAAGTTTTATTTCCAGCCTTCGGGTCATAATATCTATTCCCTTGTGTCCGGAAGAATTAAACTTAAACGGGCCTTGATTGATAGTTTGTAGCAGGGTATTTTCACAGTTAGAAAAGTCTGGTTGTATGCTGTTTAAGTCCAGATTTTCAGTTGAATCAGAAAATAGTCTTGCAATATAGGCAGCATAGGCAAAAGATGGTAAAAATTCACTCATCTCTGTCGGGTGAAATGCTATTGGCGCATATCTTACCGTTGAATCAAAATCTGCAACCAGATTAATCAGGCCTTTAAGCGAAACAGCTTTTGCAAGTGGCGGCCATAGCTTAACAGGCCAGGGTGGTCTGAATGCCTGGTTGTCATAAAGATTGTCTGTTTCAAAGGTTTGCCGACCCCTTGAAACAAAGTGCTGCGCTACCAGAGTATAAGGAAATTCATCTAAAGCATTAACCAGCGATTTGTCTTTTTCGGGATCAGTTGCCGAGCTGAAAATGAAATCAAAAGCAACCAGCTTAACATCAGCTTCTTTGAGATGATTTACCAATCTGGCAAAATCTCTGCGATCAGGGTCTCGGCCAAATCGTTTAAAGAAAGTCTGATCTTTGACAATTGTTAAAGCGGTGTGATTGGGAGCGGTTTGATCTGTGTATGGTTTGAGTGCAAAAAAGAGGTCGACAACTTTTGCATCCAGCCAGGAGAACAGATTATTTACAAAAGGAAGAAAAGAGATAAACAAAATTGGTAAAAGAACCAGAAAGGCTCTTTTACCATTATCGGATATATTGCGGTTAAATTTCCGGGTAAACTTACCGGTCATTCTTAGAAGCCGAAACCTTTATATTTAAGTATTTTCTTTACACCTTTAATTTTCTTTTTGGTATTTCTTTTTTCTACAGCTTCCCGTTTTTGGGAAATTTCTTCGGCAACCCTGAAGACATATCTTTTTTGTTGTGGAACAAAGCTGTTTTGCTGAGCTTTTGTCCATGTTCCCTGGGGTTTTTCAGCGTTGCAAACGAAAGCTACCTCGCCAGCCGGAATTTTAAAATATTCTATTTCGCCCGGCAGACGACCGTAGAGTTCGCCTTTGAGAACGTTAACTGCTGTTATTCTCTGGTTGCCGGTTTCATAATAGCTGACCAGAAATTCAAGGTCTTTACCGGCATTTTTGAATCTTATAACCCTAAAGGTTCCGTTTCCTTCTATAAGGCTTAAACCTTCAATACCGGGTTCTACTTTTAATCTTTGTGTTCCAAAATCTGCCTTGCAGGCGGCAAAAGTTTTTTTACCAAGATAGATTTCTTGAAATTTACGGTTATTCAAGTTCTTAGAAGACTTTATTGGCCTGTATTTAGAAAAATCCGCCTTGAACTTTTCGTCTTTAAAATCATTTATAATATCTATTCCTTTTTCGAGTTCATCTATTCTTATGCTGTCTTTTACTGTTTTACTCAGGCCTGTGAAAAGGTTGTTGAATCTAACGCCAGGGGCACCAAGTGCCGATTTAAAAGAACCTGTGCCTGCAAAACCAGTCATCGAGGTAAGATTCGGTGCCAGGTTCAATAATTCCAATGCTCCATTGCCAAAATTCTGGCTCAAGAGGTTTTCGGGGTCAAATTTTCGCAATGTACCAAAACCATTTTTTAATGCTGCATTCAGCTTCAATAAAGAACCGGAAAATACTGTAATTCCTTCACCTGCGTTAAGTTTTTTTTGCTTCCCGGTTTGTGCGTGCGTCAACTCAACTTCTCCGCGATAAACGTTGACCATTGTGCCACCTGCTGCAATTGTTCCCAGCTCTATAGAAGGGGTTTCGAGTATGGTGTTAAAACTGTCAACTATATCCATTTCAAAAAGGGTGCCTTTAACTCCGGCAATGACGTCGGCAGTTTTTACTTTGAAATCATTTCCCGAAACCACTTTAAATAAAAGTGATCCTTGCTGTGCTTTAAGCTCTGCCATAGCTTCTTTTCCAACAGTTTGCGGAACTTCAAAAAGGCTTTGCTCTTTAACTGCTAGAATACAGGTTTCTTTAAGTGCCATTTCGGCGCTGCTTTTTTGCCTGGTTCTTACTTTGTCGCCGCTGTTCAATCGCTTTAAAGAGCCGGCAAGTCTTAAATTGCGGTGAAGTTTTTTAAATATTTCCGTCGGTCCTTTTTTTACTTCTACCCGACCTTTAGTTTGTAGAATTTCGGTTGAACTCATGTCCAGTGCCAGACATGAATCGTATGAAAAGAAAAATGCTGCTAAAGCCAGAAACCAGTAATATTTGCGCATGTAATAACCTCCTGAAAACCCCTGTTTAATTACCTGAAGTTTAAATTGTACCTCAATCTCTATTAGATTAAAATGCTCGATTATAGCTGAACATAAGAAAATGGTTGTAAGCATTGGTAAATTCGCCCACACTGTTAAGAGAAACAGACCCTGCATCGGCATTTTCCAGAATCATATAGCTGTAACCTATGTCGAAAGAATAATCTCTGACTTTTCGTGATGCCCCAATTGAAAAAATATGACCATCACTTGCGGCAAGCTCCAAACCTCTGGTTTCGGTAGGTAAAGGAGACTTGTCCAATACGTAACCACCTCTTAGTGACCATTTCTCTGAATATTTGTATTCAGCACCAAAACGATAAGAGTAAGAATCCTCCCAATTTTTGGGCGCAAGAAGACCGCCCTGAGTAGCACCCTGATCTCGTGGTTCAATTCTTAACTCGTCATAGCGACTCCAGTCATTACGCATAATATCGCATGAAACCTGCCAGCGATCTGAAAAATTCTTCACAAAACCTATGGTAAGGGTCGAAGGGAGCTTCAAAGTTCCTTTAACTCTTGCAATTGCAACCTTGGGATGATCCTCGACCGTGCCCTTCAGATCAACGTCTGCGTGCGAAAGATAGCGCAAACCGAACTTAAGACTGTCGCTTTGCTTGTAATGAGCTGCCAGAACATAGCCCAGGCCCCAGCCATCCGCTTGATACTTCATAAAAGTATCCCATAACGGGGTTGATGGCAAAGCGGTTCCACGAGATAAAATACGCATTTTAAAATTTGCTTTTATAACACTTAATCCCCCGGCAACACTTAATTTGTCATTTAATCTGGTTGCAATGGTTGAATTAAAATAAGGAGCCTGCAATTTTGTCTGGGCTGGAAGACCTTTGCTGAGAATAGTTCCCGGTGGAGAAGCCGGGTTGTTAAACAAACCCGAGTCGGCAAGTCTTTTTATGTCTTCATCGTGCCATTCAACTGCCAGTCCGAAAGGGACATAAAAAGAAAAAGCTGCTGTAAATTTTTCATTTACCGGATAAATAAGATGTGAGCTTGGAACAAATTGGATTCCTTTTTTTGTTTGTAGTTTGTCTATTCCGTTACCTGGTTCGTAATCCCAGTTTACTTTTACCAACGAAACTCCTGCACTATAATGAGGCTTTTTAAAATCCATTACTGCAGCAGGGTTATACCAGGCACTCGAGACAAGATCGTCGCGCCCGACCGTTGCCGCGCCCAGAGCCATGGCATCGGCTCCACCGGATTGATAAATTTGAAAACCACTTGCAAAAGCACAATCAAAAGACAAAATTACAAAAGCTGCAGAAATCAAAACAGTAAATAAATATTTTTTCATTTTTCAAGCATCCTATTTGATTTTTCTAATTAGTGAATTTTGCCACAAAATCAAGCAAAATGCCAACAAGAGTTGACGCTTTCAAGATAAATACATAAAATTAAAATAATTCATAATAAAAAAAGAGGTACAATGTGAGAAACAGACGAAATTTATTTGTTCTGGTTCTTCTTCTGCTGTTTCAGGTTTCAATTATAGTTCCGGCCCAGGCTTCGATCGGTGATTTCCTCGGCGAAGTCAGTGGTGCCTTAGATAGAGTTTCAGCTACGCTTAACCGCACATTTGGCGGTGCAGACGAAGATAACTACAAAGTCATTGAGCAATCCAGAGAGAAAGCTCCGCAAACTTCGGCCTTTATCGGTGGTCTCGAAGATAAATGGGAGCTTTCGATGGGCAAAAAGACTCACGAGTCTTTAAAGAAAAAACCTGGGTTTTATCGCAATAAAAGAGCCCTCAGCCGTCTTGGCACTGTAGCCAGACGTTTAATAAAGCATGTCGAAAGAAAAGATCTTACCTGGCATTTTGCCGTATTGGATACAGATGAAGTAAATGCATTTGCCGCCCCCGGCGGTTATGTCTATATTACCCGTGGTTTGCTTGATATGGTCGAATCAGAAGATGAGCTTGCCGGAGTTGTAGCACACGAAATGGGACATGTTGATTGTAAGCATAGTGTAAGACAGGCAGAAAAAGCCGGATTAATGACTTTACTGGTTGCCGGGCTCGGGCTCAATAAAAAAACTAGAAAATATGCGTCCTATGCGGCGATTGCCTCTTATTTTGCAAATCTTAAGTTTTCACGCAGCGACGAATTCGAAGCCGATGAATGTGCGGTAAAGTATAGTTATGCTGCAGGCTATGATCCAAATGGTCTGTTAGACTTTTTTGAAAAGATTAATAAAGACAATAAACTCAGCAAGGTAACCAAATATTTTTCTACCCATCCGCCAACCGAAGACCGTATAGAAGCTGCTGAAAAACAAATTGCCAGACTCCCCGAAAGAGTAAACAGCAGTTCAAATAATTCGGCAAATTCTTCTTATACAGAGTCAAATCCTTCAGGTTCTTCTTCGAGCAGCAATTCGTCTTCAAACTCTGGCTCGGTTGTCAACCGACAGCCTACCCCGGATAGCCAACAGAGCAGTTCGAAGAAACCTACTTCTGCCGAGCTAAAAAGAGCATACGAAACCTATTTGTATTATAAACAATTGTATCAATACAAGATTCAAAAGCAGGCTCCAATGAATGAAATCATGGAAGTTTTCAAAAAATACCAGGCGGCCAAAGAAAACTATCTGCGTTTACGTAAAGCTGCCGGTTATTAATTTATAAAAATTAAAGGGCTGTTCCAGTTATAGGAATAGCCCTTTTTTTATGCGTTTTTGCCAGTTTTTCATCGAAATTGGCCAAACTTTGTAGTAGAATCAGATATACTTCAGGGAGAAACTTATGATCAAAGCCGTCGCAAAGATTGTTGTTCTGTTGCTGTTTGTAGCAGGATCACTCAACCTTTTGGCCAAACCACCAATTGATAGAATTGAAAACAGTATTCTTGCCCGCTCATTTATTGATTTGTCGTCTATTTATAAGCTATGCACCGAACAGGCAGAAGATTTACTAAAAGCAGAGAATCAATTAAAGAGAAAACAGATCAATAACCTGTTCAAGAAGTTATTCAATCTTTCAGATTTTAATTTAAGTCTGATTTTGAAAAAAGTTAAAAATTTAACTGCAAAAGGTTTTTTTATACCTTCCGGGGGCTTGTATTTTGTCATTAATTCTGACTACGAGCCTTTTATGCAGGTTGATGCCAAGGTTCATCCTGTTGAGTTCTATCAATATTTATTTAATCTGTTTGAAAGCCCCGCAGAGTTAAAAGCGTTTAAAAAAAACAATGAAATAGTAGAAATAAGAATTCCTTTGCAAAATTTCAATCTTATATTTCAAATTTTGCCCGACGGGCTTCGTTTTTATTCAGATAAGAGCAAAGCTTCTTTAAAAGGTTGTTTGCCCGAAAAAAGCGATAGTTTGCTGGAGTTCGAGCTTGATTTCAATAAAGTTAAAGAGTTGCTTGCAGCTAGAAATGTTGTTTCTCAGCAAGCTATTTGTGTAAGGAATCTTATTAAAATTAATGATGCTTTGAATATGTACTTGCTTAAAAACGGCAAGTCCATGAATAAACTTGATTTGAATCTGCTTAAAGAAAAAGGTTCTCTTGCAGGCTTGCCCCATTGTCCCGCCGGTGGTGTCTATGCTCTTGATGATGCGGACAAAAATTTATCTGTTTGTTCTGTGCATGGTTCTATTAGAAACCCAACAGATATAAAACTAAATCATGAGAAAATGGTTGATCCAAGAATCGAAGCTTTTAAAGCTTTTCACTTCCTAATCAAAAATAATTCGATCATTTTGAAAACAGGTTTCAACGATGAGGCCGCTTTGCAACAATGGAAGGCTATTGCCCGTCAGCAGATTTTGACATTGAAATATATTGTTTTAAATAAGCTGTCTGAGACTGCTGATGAGGAAAAAGTTTCCATAATCGATACACTGGAAGCGATAAAATGCGAAATAGCAAAAGGCCGGCTTCAAATCAAACTCGATAAAATTAATGAAACTTTTTTGGCTACAGGAATTATCTCTGCAACTGGCAACCTTATGCAAATGATTATGCCCAGATATAAACGCGCACGTAAATTTGCCCGGGCTGGTCAATGTGCAGCCAATCGTCGCATGCTTAAACTTACAACTGAAATGTTTGTTTCCGATAATCCTGAAGAAAATGTTACGCTTGAAAAATTATTAGCCAACGAATATCTGGAAAATCTTCCTCAGTGTCCCGATGGCGGAAAATACGAAATTATCGATGCCAGTGAGATTAAATGCAGTATTCATGGGTTTTAAGCATATAAATAAATTGCAAGGAGAGATTATATGAAGGTTTTATACTTAACAAACGAATATCCACCTCATGTTTATGGTGGTGCCGGTGTTCACATTGAGTATCTTTCTAAAGAAGTAGCAAAGCTCGCAGATGTAGAGGTTCGCTGTTATGGCGATCAAAAAAACGAAAACGCAAAGTTTTCGGTAACAGGTTTTGAACCTTCAGCAACTTATGAAAAGCTTCCCCGTGGACTTCAATCAGTATTTAAAACAATAGATAGAGATTTGCAGGCCGTGGGTGCCGGTATAGACGCTGACGTCGTTCATTGCCATACCTGGTATACTCACATGGCTGGGATATGGGCAAAACTTAATTTCGGTGTTCCACTCGTAGTTACTACCCATTCGCTTGAACCATTGCGCCCCTGGAAACGTGAGCAGCTTGGTGGAGGTTATGATTTTTCTCTTTGGGTCGAAAAGACTGCTGTCGAAATGGCCGATGCTGTTATTGCTGTGAGTAATGGAACCAAAAAGGATATAAACCAGTTTTTTAATGTTGCTCCTGAAAAGCTTAAAATGATTTATAACGGTATCGATACTGAAGAATTTGTAAAAGTTAATACAAAAAGCTGTTTTGAAAAATATGGTATTGATCCGAATAAGCCTTATCTTTTATTTGTTGGACGCATTGCCAGACAAAAAGGTATTATTCATCTTGTAAACAGTATAAAACATCTCGATCCTGATATTCCCGTTGTGCTTTGCGCCGGCGCCCCTGATACGCCAGAAATCGAAAAAGAAATGGAAGAAGGATTTAAAAAAGCTACGGCAGATCGTGACAATGTTTTCTGGATAGCCGAGATGGTAGATAAAAAGACTCTGATAGAGCTATATTCACATGCCGGAGCTTTCTGTTGTCCTTCTATTTATGAGCCCTTTGGTATAATTAATCTTGAAGCCATGGCCTGTGAAACACCGGTTGTTGCCAGCGCTGTGGGCGGCATTCCGGAAGTAGTTGTCGATGAAGAAACCGGCTTGCTTGTACCCTTGAAGCAAATGGATAAATCTCCGTTTGAAGCCACCGAACCCGAGGTCTTTGCCAGGGATCTGGCTAACGCTGTAAATCGCGTTATGAAAGATGATTCTTTGCGCGAAAAGATGGCAAAAGCCGGCAGAAAAAGGGTTGAAGAGGTTTTCAGCTGGAAAGCAATTGCCAAACAGACAACCGAATTATATAAAACATTAATAACGGGGTAATTATGAGTAGCAACAAGCATAGAAAAAGAATTTTAATTGAAAATGTCAGACCTTTAATAGATAACGGACGTTATCCAATAAAGCTTGAAGAAGGCGATCAGCTTAAAATCGCTGCAGATATTTTTAGAGACGGGCATGAAAAAATTTGTGCCAGAGTTGAGCTCAAAAGTCCGGGTAAAAGACATTGGCAGCAGATAAAGATGGAGTGCACAAATCCCGGTCTCGATCTATGGGAAGCCAGCTGCGAAATGGATAAAATCGGCTATCATAAATATCAGATAGTAGCTTATTGTGATGATTACAAGACCTGGGTCATTGATACAGGGAAAAAAATCGAAGCTGATACCGATTTTGAGTCTGATATTCTCGAGGGCCTAAGGCTGATAAAGCAATATATGACCTGGCTGCCAGATATAGAGCAGGAAATGGTAAAGGGGTTGCTGGAAAAAATTGAAGTAGCTCCCGGTCTTTTGCAGAAGTGGCATATTTTGAGTTCCCCAAAACTTACGAATCTTCTTGCATTTCACCCGAACCCTGCTTCAAGAGTAGAAAGCCGGGAATATGCAGTAAGAGTTGATCGTATAAGAGCCAGATACGCTGCATGGTATGAATGCTTCCCCAGATCTTGTGGATACACTCCCGGGGTCGGAGGCACATTTAAGGACGTTATTAAAAGACTTCCCGATATCGCAGGAATGGGTTTTAATGTTTTGTATTTTCCTCCGATACATCCGGTTGGTTATTCAAAAAGAAAAGGGCCTAACAATAGTCTGCAATCCGCAACAGGCGACCCCGGATGCCCTTATTCTGTCGGAAATGAACATGGTGGGCACGACAGCATCGAACCCGCTCTGGGAAACTTCAAAGATTTTTCTAAACTGGTTAAGGAATGCAAAAAACATGGTCTCGAGATCGCTCTTGATTTTGCCATTAACTGTTCTCCCGATCATCCTTATCTTAAGGAGCATCCGGAATGGTTCAGCAAAAGACCGGATGGAACAATAAAATATGCTGAAAATCCCCCTAAGAAATATGAAGATATTTATCCTTTAAACTTCGATTCCCATGATGCCAAAGGCATCTGGAAAGAAATGCGAAGGCTTCTGCTTTTCTGGGCAAAAAAAGGTGTTAAAATTTTCAGAGTAGATAACCCGCATACCAAGCCCTTTGCTTTCTGGGAATGGGTTATTCATGAGGTGCAAAAAAAATATCCTGATGTTATTTTTCTTGCAGAAGCTTTTACCAGGCCAAAAGTTATGAAGGCACTGGCTAAGCTGGGCTTTACTCAATCATATACTTATTTTACCTGGCGAAATGAAAAACACGAACTTAAAGATTACTTTGAAGAGTTAACCACACCGCCGGAATGTTGGTATTACCGACCCAATCTTTTTACCAATACACCTGATATTTTTCCACCCTTTCTCCAGAATGGAGGGCGGCCTGCCTACAAAATAAGAGCGGTGCTTGCAACTACTTTGTCAAGTATTTACGGAATGTTTCAGGGCTTTGAACTTTGCGAAGGAGAACCTATACCCGGTCGCGAAGAATATATGCATAGCGATAAATACGAAATTCGAACCCGCGACTGGAACGCGCCGGGCAATATTAAAGGACTGATTTCCAGATTGAATCAGATTCGCGAGGATTTTCCCGCAATGCAGGAACTCGATAACCTGGAATTTTATCCCGCCGACAACGATAAGGTTCTCTTCTATGGCAAATCTCTGGGTGACCAGCATTTGATCATTATTGTTAATCTTGATCCGTTTAAAACTCAGAATTCTTTCGTTTATTTGCCGGTAAATAAATTTGGCTTAAAAGAAAGTGACGAGTATCAGGTTCATGACCTGCTGACTGATCGAAGATATTTGTGGAGAGGCAGCAAGAATTATGTCGAGCTCGACCCCAAAGACGAGCCCGCGCATATTATGCTGATTCGCAAGTAGTCGTCTGAATTGTTTGAAGATAAGTTGCTATGAGTAAGGTTAAAATAAAACAGCTGTTTCTGGGAAATTCAAATGCTTATTTATTAGCCTGCAACAATGACCTTGCACTTATCGATGGCGGATTAGGCCAGCAAAGCAGTAAAATTCTAAGAGCGGCAGAAGACCTTGTGCCTTCTGCCGCTCTTAAATATATTTTTGTTACCCATGCTCATTACGATCATGTCGGATGTATATCCCGGCTGCAAAAAGAATTTTCTGTGCCTGTGATTGCGCAAAAGCTGGCAGCACAAAATCTTCTCAAAGGCGAAAGCCCGGTTCCGGCAGGTACTATCTGGTTTGCTAAACAGGTTTCCTGGTTGGGTTGTCTGCTTTTTAACAGTTGTATCAAGTTTAAACCTGTTAGTTGTGATTATACTTTTAGTCAGAGTATAAGTTTGCCATTTGGCGGCAAAACTATACGCTGTTTTCACACACCCGGACACACAAAGGGTTCTGCATGTGTAGAGTTCGAAGCTGAGCTTTTTTGTGGTGATACCTTTTTTCATCTGCTGCCTGGTAAAATATATCCACCTTTTGCAGATAATCAGACTGAGCTGATGCAAAGCTGGAAAAATATTTCCCGCATGAAAATCCGGCGTATTTATCCGGGGCACGGCAAAAGTTTTTCTATTAATCTACTTAGACATTATTTGAATAAATCAAAGGCTAATCAATAATATCTATTAAGGGAATTTCTTCAACCTCTTTTTCAGCCGGTTCATTCAAGTCTGAATTATCTTCTAATTCATTTTCAATTACCTCTTTAAGAGGCAGTTCTTTAAGTTCAGTATCTACAGATTGATCCAGGTATGAATTTCCTTCAAAGATATCTTCAAGGGTTTTCTTGTCCAAGTTGAACTTATTTTTCTTAGTTTCCTTCTCTTCTTTTTGCGGAATGTGAACCGACCTTTTTGGTGCCGTGTATTTACCCTGAACCTGGTCTTTTTTTCCTTTTAGTTCATTATGAATTTGAACTATTCGAGTTGTGTCATCTGGCTGGGGTTTGGGCGATGTATAGGTTAAGCTGTAATATTTTTCGAGTTTCATTCTGTTGCTTAAGGCGGCATAAAGCTCAGTAAGCCTCTGGGCTGAAGCGGTTTGTAAATACCAGCCGCCGGTTTTTTCTGCAAATTCTTTTAACAGCCTTGCGTTAAGATTATTCCCAAGCCCAACTGTTATTATTCTCACTTTGTATTTTTGCGCGTAACTTATTACCTCATCAGCTGAATGAGTCGAAAATGGGCTTTTTCCGCCTGGGGTGCTGTCTCTTCCATCAGTGAGGCAGATAACCGTTTTCAGGTCGTTGCGCCCTGCTTTCATGTGAATTTCTTCGCAGGCTGAGTATAAAGCATCATAAAGAGCTGTACCTCCCCAGGGGCGAATTTTAACAATAGATTGAATCAGGCTTCTGACATTCTGCGAGAAGTCATGGCAATAATCAAGATCGCTGGCAAAAGATAAAATTGAGATCCGGGCATGCTTTGCCATGCTTTTAATAAATTGTGCAGCTGCCTTTTTAACCTGGTTCATAGCAGGTTTTATGCTTGAAGATCTGTCGATTATCAGGGTCATGTACATTGTGTTCATTCTGGCAGTCAGAGCAAAGTCTTTTATTGGGTTGGAATCTTCGCTTATTGCAAAATGGTCTGCGTTAATGATCTGCTCTTCGGGGTTAAAAATTTTAAGCATTATTTCAATGCTCGGAAAACCAGCGGCATTAATACTGGTAATTTTACTGGAAAAATCTGCAGAAAAAACTTGAATTAAAGGTATTAACAACAAGAGAAACAACAAGGAATATTTTTTCATTTTTTTAATGCTCCGACAAATACTAATTGGCAATATATAATATTAACATTTTTTTATTTTTTTATTACCCGAAAACAGGGGATGTAAACCAAAAAGTAATATTTTGTAATTCAAGCCTCGTGGCGTAATTTAAATTTTGCGTGTACAATAAAACTAGAAAGGGGGCAAAATATGATTGATTCGGAGAGGTTCGTTTTGCCATTCAAATGGCGCGACTTCGGGAACTGGTTCTCGACTCTCGGTTCGATCAAAGAAAAAAATAATACTGAAATCGAAATAAAAGATATATTTTTTGAAGCCAGCGAAACCAGGTTGGAAGGAATTAGAATAATAACCAGTCTTAAACCGGCAGATAACTTTCCAGACAGCGTTTTCTTGATTACTTTTCTGGCCGATATGGAAACCCTTGAGTTATTTGAACCTTTTATTGGCAGCCCAGATCATATTGCAGATTTTGCGCTTTCCGGGAGGTTTGTAAACTTGTCTGATGGAAAAGAGGAAAAAACTGAGCTTTTTATTCCGGATCAAGGTTGGATCCTACCTTCGATCTGGCGTTTTCTGGTACAGAGTGTTGGGCTCAAAAGAAAAACTGAAACAAAAATGCCTGAAATTATTGTTTTTGGGTTTTCGAAACAAGATAAACAAAAACCTCTTTTCTTTGCAAGAAAGCCTTTCGACTATTTCGGTAATGCACGACGTTTAAAAGAAGAACTTGCCTTAAGAGACTTTTTCAGGCTTCTGCAAGTTAGTCCAAATGCCGCAAAGAGTGATGTGGAACGTGCATACGTTTCGAGATGTCGAGAATTACAGAATGCTGCACCTGCCAAATTCCCCAAATCTATAAGTCGTCGTCGCAATTCGATTTTCGCCAGAATGAAAAATGGTTACCAGGTCTGGACCGAAAAGCTTAGGGCAAATCAGAAAAGCTGATTCGTTTAAGCTATCCTGTTTCTGCTATTCTCCACAAATACCATGATAAAATTGTCCGCCATGGCCTGAAGGCCCGACCTTCCTTCTTTAACTCAACCGGAGAAGGAAGGTTTTCTTTATTCTTTAATATTGCATAACCTTTGCGGAGTCCATAATCATCGATTGCCAGAATATCAGGGCGCCCCAATTTAAAAAGCAGCAGCATTTCAACGGTCCAGCGACCTATACCTCTAATTTTCGCCAGGGAGCTTATTATGTCAAAATCAGACATCCGCTCCAATTGGTGTAAATTTGGTACAATTCCCTCGAAGGTTTTTTCGGCAAGATCTTTGGCAGCCAGAATCTTGTTTTGCGAAAGGCCGACTTCTCTGAGCTCATTGTCAGGAGCTCTTATAATATCAAGGGGCTGCACCTTTCCGTTTGAGCAGAAGAGATCAAGAAGTTTTTTGTAAATGGTTTCAGCTGCTTTGCCGGTTAACTGTTGGTAAACAATTGCCTCTAGTAAAGACTGAAAAGGTGATGAAATTGTATCTACATTAAGTTTGAATTCCGGTAATTGTTTCACAAATTTATTTAGCTTCGAATCCTGTTTGCAAATGAATTCAATTCCTGTCGCAATATTCTGTTCAGAAAGAGTTTCGGGAGGCAAAACCAGATTTTTTTTACTGTTTAGTCTTACCCCTTCGATTTCCAGCATTTCAATTTTCTGGCTGATACCTTCGCTTGATGAAAAGCCTCCAATTTTTCCATCTGACTTAATTACTCTATGGCATGGAATAATTAAGGGAATCGGGTTGGCTCCCGTTGCCTTTCCGACAGCTCTTGATGCCCCGGGCTTATCGATGGAAAGAGCGAGTGTTTTGTAACTTACGGTGTCTCCCGGTTCGGTTTTTTGTAAAGTTTTGTAAATTTTCTTTGCAAAGTTATTGCAAGAGCTCAGATCTAAACTTATTTTGCTGAAATCAAAATTTGTTTTGGCAAAATAGTTTTTTATTTGCTGAATAGCGAAATTAACTGGTTCTGTAGGTTGAGTTTGAAGAGCA
>JBNJGH010000048.1:0-23738 GCA_051747585.1 Candidatus Rifleibacteriota bacterium | reverse complement strand
TATATCAAACCGACCGAGGTGCCAGGAGGATTGGCTACAACTTTGGCTGAATTCCCGGCCAAGTTTGAATAGTGGAGGCTATAAAAATGAACCGTAAAAAACAGGGTAGCGCTTTTGTTATTGTAATTGGCGTTTTAGGTGTAATTATTTTTGCATCTACAATGTTTATGACCTCTACCATTGAAGAAGGCAGGCAGACAACCATGTCGGTCAAAGGACTTCACGCAGCCAGTCTTGCAGAAGCAGCTCTCGAAAGAGCCATGAGTATTATTTCGGATAAAATAAATGAAATTGATCCTGCTGAGGTCGATGCGGATTCTCTGGCTGTTAAGCTTCGTTTGCCTGCTAAGATTGATTCAGGGGTCACTCTTGGTTTAGGTGGAAATCTTGGTTCCGATGAGTTGTTACAATTACCAGATAGCGTGACTGAAGAAATTATTTTAACCAAAGAAGAACTCCAGGAAGGCGACGACGAAAATCGTCTTGATAAGATAGTAGAATATATGACCCGGGAAGGCATTGAAGAGTATGACGTGAACGTAAAAGTAAACGTCGAAAAGGCTTTCCGAATTGCACCCGGCTCTGATTATCCTGATTTCAAAGTTCCCGGAGTCGATATCGGTTGGAATATGCGACCCGATGTAGAGAATTTTCTCAATGGAGAAGGTTATTCGCCACTTCAGATAGGGTTCCCGGATGATTTAAGCTGGCTTGGCTTTTCAATACCCATCAGCATTGGTGGTTTTACTATTATTAACATAAATGTTGCAGGCATAATTGATAAACTTATGCCCGAAATAAACATAGCCGGGGAGCCAAGATCTTTTAAAGAACTTACCAGCATTGATTTTATGGCCAAAATGCTGATTAATGAATTATTAAGCGGTGGGGAACGCCGGTATCCGATTGAAATTGTTTTCGATAAAGATAAAATAAACATCCCAACAGATCCGTCAGTTTTATGGCCTTCGGGTATAACTTTCGATACTTCTGATTACGAACAATACCTGGAAAAATACGGGCAGATAAAACTTGAAAGTGAAGCTTCCATAACCTACAAGGACGGCTATACTGCAAAAAGGCGGGTTGCCGCTGTAAAAGATTTTAAAGTTGCTGACTGCGAACCTCCTGCATCTATGTACAGCTGCTTTATAGGGAACTTTGCCAATAACAAAATTTCATTTAATAACTATGGCGGTCAGTTTTTCGTTAGTAATTACGACTATAGCGGACTTTGGAACAAAATAAAAGAGGTTGCATTGCCCGGGCCGACCGAACTAACCGAAGAAGAGCTTGCAAGTCGTGAGGTTCCGGGATTAATAAGAGTTAATTATATAGATGAAAGTTCTGATGGTACCCAGCCTCTGGTTTGTAATGTAGGGATGGTAGGTGACTGGAATGCGCCTAGAGTAACCGGTGATGACAGCGGGACGATTGTAAGAACCCTGGGTGGTATGGAAACCGCACTGATTCTCAGCAGTAGAACGCGCATGGCGCTGGCTGGCGGTAAATACAATGTTAATGCTGAAGTTTCGCGCCGAAATACCAGCACATCAAGCGATGTTCCCTCTGGCATGACAGGAGGAAATACCGGGCAGACAAGCACTGATGGCTTTTCCGTTTCAGTAAAAAACGATTACAAGCTTGAATATGCAAAAGACATGAGTAAAAGTATTGAAACTCCAAAAAATTATCTAAAAGAACTGGTTGGCCCAAGTAGAATCAATATTATGCCCGATGTAGGAAGATTAAGCGCACATCCTATCGCAGTTGCAATTGAGCTTGCATTGAAACCATTGGTCGACAAGGTGGTGCCCCCTTCTGTGGCAGGTGTAACCAAGGCATTTCAGCAATGGGATATGGCCTATATGGGCACTAATAACTGGATGGCCACAATTCCAAATACTGGAGTAGGAGCAAATAAAACACACTTCTTTGGCTATGCAGGCTTTTATCCTACGCTTACCAGAGAAATTGAAGGAAACGTTCTGAAGAAATACCGGAGATGGAAAATGTGTATTATCGGTCTGAATCCGATGGACAGGCTTGTGATTCCATCTGTCCCGCCTCTGGTAATTCCACCGCCTCCATTAGTAATTCCTCTCTGGTATACGATGGAAGTTCTAACCAAGTATGATTATAATTTAACCCCTTTGAAGGCGAATGACGAAAATGACGATATAGACCTTGAGACTTATGAATATGATCCGGCCAAACTTGAAAATATGCCGCCCAATCTTTATACCCTTGAGCAATATGCCAAAAAAGCTACTTATTATTACGAGAATTATCAGGCTTTCCTGGATGATTTGCCAAACAGGATGACAGAAGTCAACGGGAAAAAAATATTTGTCTTAAATGGGATTACATATATTTCGGGCTCGGTAGGTGATTCGGCGAATCCATTTAACCCGCCCGGTCTCGATGGGGAATTTAATGTTTGTGGTAAAGGGATGATTGTTTGCAGCGGAAATTTTTATCTTGGTTCTAACATCAAAGTTCAGGATCGTACTGCCGATGATTTAACCGTATTTACTCTCATGATAAGAAACGGTGGATTGATAGTGTTGGACGGCGGGGTACAAAGAGAAATTCAGGGCAGTGTTTATACCGACAAAGGTTTATATGTTCATGCCGATTCCAGTATGCATTTTATTGGCAACTGGGTAACGAATCAGTTTAGTAAAGCCGCAATGAGTGGTACTGTTGCCGTTGATTATGTGTCTTCAAGAGTCAGAAGCTCTCTTGCAAGCCTGCATCCTGAAAGGGGTAAATTTGATCCCAGGCGTTATCATGTATCTTTCAGTCCGCTTTGGGCTTCCTGGAGGTCATTTTGATTGCTGATAAGAAAGGTTTGTCGCTTCTGGAAATAGTAATTTCTGCTTTTATTATTGCGGTTGCTTTTATTCCTATCATAAGAACGGTTGACTATGGAGCGACCTCTACAGCTAAGATTGGTCATTATGCCAAAGCCACCAGATTGGCCCAAGAGCTGATCGAAGAATGCAAACATGTGCCTTTTAAAGTTTATCAGAGACATTATACTGATCTTACCACTGGTGAAAGTTTCACTGTTCATCCGCAATTTTATAAAGAAACTTCCGAAAGTATTGAAACTTTTTTTGAAAAAAACAGTGACACCATGAAAGATTATGGCTGTGAAGCTAATTTAACCGTTCGTAAAAACGATTTAGACCAGATTTCCGAGGTCTGGTTCGAAGTTGAAATTTTCTGGCGCGATAAGGGAGCCAAAGATGACGAAAGGTTTGGCAGAAGAGTTGTAAGAGCTGCAAATTCTTATTACAATTCTGAAGCTATTTAAGGGGGGGGAGCAAAATGTTCAGGTTTAAAAGAAAGGGAATGACCTTAATAGAGGTAATGGTAGCGTTGTTTTTATCTACCATTGTCTTGACCGCTATTTATGGAGTCTGGATGAGAGTTCAAAGGCAAATTGCCCGTTCGCATGCCAAACAGAGCCTGGAAAGTGAATTGCGCATGGCTTCCAATAATATGGAAAAGGACTTTAAAGCCATTAAAGAAGGAAGCTTTGAAGCTCCGCCTGGTGCTCAGAGTCCAGATGGCACTGCAATGAAAATTACTTTTGAACGTTTTATCGAAACAGAAGACGGTAAAATTGCTCAGGACTCAACTATGAATGTCGAGTATGAGTTAAATAGCGGTTTGCTTACCCGTAAAACTGACGATAGCCTTAAAATCCTGTCTCCCAATATTGACAGTGTAGCTATTGTAAGGTCTGTAGATGAAGCTGCTCTCGAGGCGGCAGACCTTGAAGCTACCGATGAAGACTTCAAGGCTGGTCGAGAGGCTATGCTGGATATAGAGTTAACCGGTAAAAAAAGAATCGCAGGCAGCAAAAATGAAATGTTTCACATCGAACGAACATCTTTGGTGATGCGTGATGAATATTATAAAAACACCAATAAAACCTATGTTTCAAATTTTGATCTGGCACAAATGGAAACAGACGATGTGATGGAAGAGGATACATCTCAGGATACTTCACTTGGAATGGGAAGTGGTACATTTGATCTTGAAGAATTGATGACCATGAATGACGATCAGCTTGCTGGAATGAAAACCACACAAGAGGATATTCTGCAACAGGCGCTCGATGCATTGAATGATATTAATGACAATATTGATAACACCGATACAGGAAGTGGTCTTCTTGATACTTTGGCATTCTGGAGTAAAAGTGAGGGCCAGAAAGTCAAGGATATGAAAAAACAGCTTGAACGAGCTGATGATGTTGAAGAAACAAGAGCAGCAGTTGAGGAACTTCAAGGCTATACAGCAGAAAAAGAACGAGAATTTCATGGTAAATCAATCGATGGTTATTCCTCAATGTCGGGTGAAGAAAAAGATCTGTATAAGAAAGCTTATGATATGAAACTTCAAGATCGAGCCATCAAAGCAATGAATGAATCTATGAAGGATGAAGACGGTTTTGAACCAACCGAACTAATGATTGATATGGCTACTGATTTGGAGGATCAAACTTATACTGACGAAGAAGGGGACAAGGTTCTGGAAGGAGAAGCCGGTCGAGAAGAAGCCACAGCCTTAAAAAACGCCTATGACAATATAGATGTTGAATGGATGGGTGAATATGGTGATGAAACTCAAGAAGTACAGGCCTATAATGCAGCTAAATTCTTAGTTAATCAAGGCTCTTCAAAACTTCGGGCACTTGATTTGCGTGATCGAGCCAATACTAACATTGACCTGATCGATGAAGCTATGGCCTCTTAACACCTTTTATCAAGGAATTATTAACAGCTGAATGAAAATAAAAATCATCATTTTGTTTACGGCTCTTGCTTCTTTCATAACAGGTTGCGGCAGCACTGACGGGGGGCTGAGTGACTGGATAGAACCCACTCCCGCAACAATAGTAGCAAATATCGAGGGCAGGGTAATTTCGCCTGTAGTTAACCTTAATTCAAGGGCTCAGAGCACTAATGTTCCTGTCAAGGGAACAAAAGTATTTGTTGAAGAAAAACCTGAGTTTTATGCTACCGCCGACGAAGATGGCAATTTTATTCTTAACGAAATACCAGCGGGTAAGTATCATCTTATCGCCGAACTGGTATCAGGTATACACAATTACAAGCAAAGAACAGACCAGATCAAACTTACCGGAGAATATGAAACCTTAAAAATATCTGATCCGCTTCAGTTAGAAAATGCTCCCTACAAAGTAAAACTCAATATTACCGATTTAAAATCGAAGGTGGCTTTAGCTAATGCCAGAGTTAAGATCTGGGGCAGGGAACATCTTTCATCCGGTAATGGCGATGTAGAAATCGGCCCTTTTCCCGAAGGCGTTTGGCCGGTAACTATTTCTGCAACCGGCTACAAAGAGACGGCTTTCCTTTTAGATTTTAGTTCTCTTAAAAGAGGCCGGTTGTTTGTTAAACTCACTCCTCTTACTTCTGTAGATAAAAACCGTGCTCCAATAGTTTCAATTGAGCAGAGTTTTAAAACTATTAGAACAAATAATGAGGGTACTGTTTTTGCTTCTGGCTTCGACCCCGACGGTGATCAACTAACTTACCATTGGTCATGCAGTGCCGGGAAATTTCATCAGGATACAGGGGCAAATACAATTTTTACCGCTCCAGATTTTGAAGGTAAAGTAACCATTACAGTTACAGCTACAGATGAAAAAGGTGCCGAATCTAAATCTGAAGTCGAAATTGACGTGCTTGCCGGTGGCGGATTACCTGTAAATCCCAACAATAAACCGCCAGAAGTTGCTTTTGATCCTGTTCCCGCTAATTTAAGCGACAATATGGGGACAGAGGTAACCTTGAGATGGTCCGGCAGTGACCCTGATGGTGATCAATTGAATTATGACGTCTTTTTTTACCAGAGAGGGCAGGAGCCTGAGCTGGTGGGCGAGAAACTGAGCCAGCCTGAATTTCAGATTAGGAATCTCGAAGTTAAAACGATTTATTACTGGCAAATTATCAGCCGAGATCCCTATGGGGCAATTTCGCAAACATCAATCTGGCAGTTCACCACAGGCGATGAAGATAATTTTTCGCCTTATCAGCCGGCAAATCCTTTTCCTGAAGATCTGGCTACAGATCAACTTCTTTCATTTCGGTTTGCCTGGACCGGAGGAGATCCGGACCTCGACGATATAGTAACTTATTCTTTCTATCTTGGCAGTGACAGTGAAAGCTTGGAGCTTTTAACCAGCACCCGAAATACCAATTATCAGGTTGAAAATCTCGAAGCCGAGCAAACCTATTACTGGCAGATCATCGCAGCCGATAACAGGGGTAAAGAAACCAAAGGCCCGGTTTGGCAGTTTTCTACCTATGCACCGCCTAATAACCCGCCACAAAATCCTGTTCTGGCTTATCCGGCAAGTGGCTCGACTGATGTTGCCATAGATGTGCAAATGCGTTGGACAGCCGAAGACCCTGATGGAGACAGTCTGACTTATGATGTTTACTTCGGAAAAACTTTTCCTCTGGCTAAAAAAGGAGAGAACCTCGTAGCTCCGGTTTACAGTGCCGATGAATATCTGGAAAATTCTACCAGATATTTTCTCCAGGTGATTGCGCGAGATGAAGATGGTTTAACCAATGCCGATTCGAAAATTTGGTCGTTTACTACGGCTGCCAAAATTAATCAGGCACCAGAGGTGCCGGTAGCGATTTTTCCGGAGAATGCAGCGACCGATGTTTCTTTGGAACCGGTTTTTTCATGGTCCGGTGGTGATCCCGACGGCGATAAAGTAACTTATGAGCTGTATCTAGATACGGTTTCGCCGCCTTCAACCATGCTGGCAGGAAATTTATCGGAAAAAAGCTTTGCCGTTATAAACGAGCTTGAAAAAGGGCGGCAATATTACTGGCAGATTACTGCAGATGATTCAGTTACAGAGCCGATTATGTCCGAGATTTACAGCTTTTACACCCTTACCGATACAGATCAGACAGCGCCGGAAGTATTGTCGGTAAAACCTGAAGATGGTGCATTATCGGTATCTTCAGACGCCGTCGTCGAAGTTACCTTCAATGAGCCTGTAGACAAAAGTGTTGCAGAAACCGCTTTCTCGTTCAGCCCTGTTCAGGGCGGCAGTTGGATTTGGAATAATGAAGTTGTTGCCAGCTTTCTTCCTTCAGGTGGATGGCTTCCGGGCAGTTATCATGAGTTTGTAATTGCAGATAATAAAATACGTGACCCGGCCGGTAATCTTATGACTGAAGGTATGACCACCAGCTTTACCATAGCATCTGAAATACCTGTGCCTGATAATTTCAAATCAAGTGGTTTTCCGATTTCAGCTGTGCCCGGAGACAATGTAACCGTTTCTGTTTCGGGATTGGAAACCGGTAGAGATTCTTTTGCAGTTGCTGTTGCAGCTGGCAATTCAGCGGATTTTACGGTTAGAGCCAGTCAGAAAACGGCGATTGAATGGTTTGATTCTTCACCTGAAGCAGCTTTTCGGGAACTGGAAAAAAGATTGGCCTCAAAAAAAATGCCTTCAGTCATGTTTGGCAAAACCGGCCTGAGAGGCAGTGTTATAGCACAACAAAGAGCTGATGAGGTTGAAGACTTTTACATTCCTGCCTATGAATCGGTTGCAACTTCGACTCCTTATCCAAACAATCAGATAAAGGCAACTCGCTATGGAGAAAGCGAAAACGTTTTTATTTATGTAGACAATGCGATTAATTCGCCGTCTTCAACTGTTGTCTCAGAGGTTCGTAAGCGTTTTGAAGAAGGAATTCTGCCAAAAGTCCGAGATGTATTTGGTGATGAGCCTGAAGTCGGTCCTGATGGTCAGCCTCAAATAACAATTTTGTTGACAGATGCTTTGAGCCCTGGAATTGCAGGTATTTTTTATGGCGCAGATTTGTTTGCCAATGAACCTTCTGACATTCAGCTGCGAGAAAGTAACGGACGTAAAATGTTTTACGTAAAATACAGCTTAAATAACGATATTACCAGATATGGAACTCTTGCCCATGAGTTTCAACATATGGTCAATTTCTGGCAGAAAAGAATAAATGCAGGTCAGGGAGTTTTTGAAGCGACCTGGCTTAACGAGGGTTTATCAAAGTATTCTGAGGAAGTGTGCGGTTATGGCATTTTTTCAGGCGACGAAAACACCGCTTTATTGATCAAGTTGTCCCAGGAAAACTTTGCTGATCTGTCAGTTACCGAGTGGTCGGGTATAAACAGCTATGGGTTATCTTATCTATTAATACGGTTCCTTGCGCAAGAGGGAAGGTATGGGACCTCCTATCGTGATATTACCAGAGCTCTTGTTAAGTCGGGGTTGACGGGTGTATCAAATGTAGAATCCGTTACCGCCGAGAATTTTGATACTACCTTATCGAGGTGGGGCATGAGCCTTTATATAAATGATCATCTTAATGAAGACCCTGCGCAGTATGGTTTCAAGGGGCTTGATTTGCAGGGTATTCATTCTTCGGTAAGCTTGCCGGGATTCAAGCCTGTTCAAATTTCTGGCGGTGGTTCTTACAATGTTGGCCTTGGTAAAAACGGCGTTATGGGTTTTGTGCGCGAGTCTAACGGAGAAGCCGTTACCGAGTTTGAATTAGATGGCTTTAACAAAGATGTTAAGGTCTGGTTATTTGATCAGAGACGTTAAGAAAAAAATTAAAGAATCAGAAAAAAGGTAATCAGTAAAAAGACCCAGATCGATACCAGACCAATAAGATTCCAGTCAAATTCGTTTTCGGCTCTTTCAATTAAAGCCTGAAGGGCACTTTGGTTAATTTCGTTGTTTTCTATTGAGTTTTCACTTTTCTGGCAATTTTCAGACATATTAGTTTACTACCTGGTTTTCTGCTTTTAACAGTAGATTTTGTCTTTTAATAATTTCAGGGTTGTCGGGGTGCTCTTTTGCAATATGCTTTATAAGAGCATTGGCGGCTTTGGAATTATTCTGTTTGATCAACTCGTCGAGAAGGGGCAGATTGCTTTCTACTGTTGTTGGGTGAATGTTGAGATCTCTTTTGCTGGTGCCATCTGGAGCAGTTAATTCAAGACCACATTTGGGACAGAAAAATTCATGACTGCGGCATGGGTTTTTGCATTCTGTACAGATAAAGCTTGATTTGCCGACCCATACAAGAGCTTTTTGAATAAGTCTGCTACCTGAAATAAATCCCGCGTTTTCTTCAAAAATAACAGTATTGTCGGGAAGGAATTCGCTCCGGAATGACTTAACAGCTTTATGAATTTTTGGATCAAACATTTGTCCGACTGTAAGCACCTGTTGTATTGCGTTAGAGCCCTGCAACAGTTCAATCCCTTTTTTTGCTTTTTGATAAATGTCACGGTTTTCGGGACTCAAACTCAGGCGATTTGCTGTAGAGGTCAGAGTTTCAAACAGGAATATGCAGTCTTCAGGGCTGAAAGCGAATTTTTCTGCTTTGGAATCCCTTTCTCTGGAATTAATCAAGCCTCGTAAAGTGGCCTCAAGGTCAACAATTCTTTGTTGCAATTCTTCTTTTTCTTCAACAAGAATTTCTGGGTTTTTATCGTAAGCTTTTTCTTGAAAGTTACTTAACTCATTTTTTGCGTCTTCGAGAGCAGTTTCAAGGAAGTTGATTTTAGCTTCAGCAGCTGCCAGATTATTTTTATAAACCTCAGGTGAGGGCATTGATCTAAGCTCCGCTTCGAGCTCTGCGATTCTTGTTCTGAGGTTTTGGTTTTCGTTTTTGGCTGAGTCTATCTCTGAAAGCCTGGATTTGAGGTTTTCTATCTCTGATTTATCCATTTTTATGGCTTCCATCAGAGTTTCTTTGGTTTTGGTAAGCTCAATTTCTTTATTTTGCAGTGCTTGCTTAAGATTGCTTATTGTGTCATCGTTTTTGCCAAGCTTTGTTTCAAGTTCAGAGATTTCAGATTTCAGTTCATCGATTTGCTTTGTATTGTCTACTTGTACTTCTACCGGCACTTCTTTGACAACCTCTTTAACAACCTCTTTTGGAGAATTTTCAAGTTGCTCGAGCTGTTGTCGGGTTTCTTTTAGTTGCCGTTCTAGTTCTTCAATTTCCTTGCGTCGTGAATCAAAATCTTTGTTCGCTTTGGTAAGCTTATCATTGAGTTCCTGGGTTTTGTTCATTTCCAGGAATAATGACTCTTCAAGCTTTGCATTGGTTTGCTTCAGCGATTCCAGCTCTTTTTTGATTTTGCTGTTATCTTCATTGCCGCGGTCATGAAAAGCAGCGCCTTCAAGCTGAACGATTGTTGTTCTAAGGGTAAAGGTAATATTCTGTACCTGTTTAAGTATATCTTCTTTGGCATGCTTTGAACTTAAAGAAGGTATTTGCCCCTTTAAATAAACAAGCAGATTTCTAACTATTTCATCAAAACCAAGGTATTTCACGTCAAATTCCCAATTAAATTTTGTAGCAGCTTACTTAAAAAAAGATTGAATTTCAATCATTCTAACATTATTTATCGGCTTTTTTTAATTTAAATAAACTAAAACAAAAAATATATGTAAAAATTGTTAAAGCAAAAACAATTATAAGATCTTTTTGAATGTTCACTTTAGTTAGATCAAGAAACATTGCTTTCTTTATTCCCGCAAGAATATGGGTCGATGGAGATAAAAAAGCAATTTTTTCTATTGCCTTGCTGGTGCTTTGCAGACTTGGAATTATCTGAAAGAAAAGAAAAAGCGTCGTGCCTATGCCATTTACACTGCCTTGAGTTTTGGCAAATAAAGAAATGATAAGACCGATGAAAATTGTTAAAAATATACCCAGTAAAACAAATAATATAAGATAAAAATTGTTACCGCTCCATTTACCATTAAGGGTAAGAATAGTCAAAATGGTAAAAAGAGAAAGAAAAAAACCGAAAAGGCTCTTTCCAATAATAAATTCAGAAGTTGTTACCGGAGTAAGAAAAATTGCATTAAGGGTGCCCTTTTCTTTTTCTTCGACAATTGCCATTGGCAATCCAATAAAACCGATCATACCCATTGACATGATTATAAGCATTGGAAAAATGGTATCCGACATTCCACCTTTTAAATTGCTGGTGCTGGCTACAGCGTGAGTCTCCAGCTTTACCGGTAAAGGTGGGGGCGATAAGTTTAATTTTTTTCTAATTTCTTCTTCAATGGCAGTTTTTATTAACTGCACTGAAAATTCAGGCAGATTAGGTGAATATAGCAGATTGATTACAGGTTTTTTGCCTTTGTCGGCAGCTAGAAGCGAGTCAGGTAAAATAATACCAAGTTTAACTTTGTTTTCAAGAATTGCTGATTCAAGTTTATTCCTGCTTTCAAAAAAAGTCAGTTTTTCTCCCATACCTTGAGATTGTAGACTTTTAATAAGTGGTTGTTTCGGGTTGCCAATTAGACCAAGTTCCGGTAAAGAGCGGTCAGAATTTGCACCGGACATTAAATTGGAAAATAGTAAAGAAAGAATTACAGGTGTAAGAACCATTAGAATGAAATTATAATTTTTAAAGCTGTCTAATAAGTCTTTTTTGAATATTGCTGCAACCCTTTTAAATTTCATTCTTTTTCTCCTGCTCACTTTTCCATTCCGAACCGGTCAGATTAAGAAAAACTTCTTCAAGAGAGGGTTCTTGGGAATGTACTTTAAGTATTTCATTGTTCTCAATCAGTTTTGCTGCTTTTTTTCGGCTTTCCAGGTCAGTTAACGAAAATTCCGCTGATTGAATCGCCTGGTTCGATTGATACTCTATGATCATTGAGTTGTGGGCATAATTTTTTTTGAGTTCTTCAGATTTGCCGCAGGCAACTATTTTTCCCTGATGCATTATTGCAAGATTATCGCATAAAGCATCTGCTTCTTCCATATAGTGAGTAGTTAGAAAAACCGTAGTTCCATTTGCTTTTAATTCTTTGACCAGGTCGCGTATTAAAAGGGCGGAATTGGGGTCAAGTGCCGAGGTTGGTTCATCGAGAAAAAATATCGATGGATTATGAAGTAATTCTCGGGCAATAAGAGTCCTTTGCCGAAGCCCGCGACTCAGATTGTAAGTTTGTTTGTGCTGATGTTCGCCTAAAAAAACTTTAGCGAGAATTTCATCGATTTTCGAGTGCTCGACACTGTTTAATTCAGCAAAAAATTCTAGATTCTGTCTGACTGTAAGGCGGTCATATAAGTTCTGATGATCTGGCACAACACCAATTATATTCTTTAGTTTCGATAGATGCTGTGGAATTTTAAGCCCATTGATTTCAATATTTCCATCATCCTTTGCGATTTCGCCAATCATCATTCTAATAGAAGTTGTTTTTCCCGCACCGTTTGGGCCGAGAAAACCAAAAATCTGGCCAGATTCGACCTCAAAGGAAATATGATCTACTACATTTTTTTGACCATAAATTTTGCTTAAATTTTCAACTTTTATTGCTGGATTCATTAATTTCCTTAAATATATTTCAATTATGATATAGAATTGTATCAGATTGACAGTTTTATTTCATTATGGTTGAATTGTCACAGAAAGAGGAGCTATGGGAAAAGCAGAAAAGCCAGCGACTAAATTCGTCTTTACAAGTTTTCAGGGCGGCATAGGCAAGTCTTTTATTGCATACAATTTTGTCAAAGCATTAAAAGAGAAAACCGGGAAGCCCGTTGCCTTGATAGAGTACAACTACCTTAAACCTTCATTGCTCTGCGAAACAATTGGCGAAAAGACTGAACTGAAAAACAGTTACCTTGATTTTTATATGGGTAACTGGGTGGGCATGACACCCAGATCGATCAAGAAATTCTTTTCCCAAATCGATGGAGTTTTTTATATTCCATTTTGCGGCAATAATCACGGAGAAACCCTTGAAACCCGTTTTAACTTAAACGAACATGATTTGAGTGAATCATTGAATCATTTTTTAGATCTGTTTACCCAGTTAGATGGTTATGTTGTCTTTGATCTGCCATTTCAACTGACTCCTCTACCTTTATTCTTAATGTATAAGGCTGACGTTCTTTTTTATATCTACACTTCTCAGCCTCCATCTCCATCTTATGCTCAGAAGTTTCTTGAAGAAGCTCGGCGTCGCATGAAAATCAAGGATAAAATTTACTGGCTCAGAAATCATGTAGACCCTGAGGATGATAACGAAGAAGCAAGTTTGTTTGATTTGGAACACTCAATACCGCTTGGACATGAAATTACCGGCAATAACGATAACGAAGTTGTTCAAAAGAGTTTTGCCGAACTGGTAAAAAAAGCATTGCAAATGCCGGCTGAAGGATTTTTACCCGGCAAAGAAAAAAATAATTTTGATTCTTTTCCCGAAGAAATTGCAGACTATCTTCGCAATCTTAGAGCAGATGTTCTTAGCGAAATGGAAAAAAAATACGGAATGAGTGATCACGAACTTAGAGATCAGGTTGAGCAAAAAATCGAACTTGCTTTTAAAAAGGCTCCGCCTCCTGATATCCCGGGTCACAATGCCGAGTCGGAAGTAAAAAAATATCTTTTAGATGAGATCTTAGGATTAGGTCCACTTGAAGAGTTTATGCGAGACGACGAAGTTGATGAAATCATGGTAAATGGTCCTGATAAAATATTTGTAGAAAAGAATGGCAGATTACTTCTGACCGATCGAAAGTTTAACAATGCAGACCATGTTCGCACAGTTATAGAGAGAATTCTTATGCCGGTAGGTCGTACGGTTAACGAGCGAACTCCTTACGTAGACGCGAGGTTGTCTGATGGCTCCCGTGTTCATGCAATAATTCCGCCCCTGTCTTTAACCGGTCCGATGATTACGATCAGAAGGTTTTCAAAGGTGCCTTACGGCATGGATGATCTGATTTTCAGATTTAAATCTCTTACCTCTGAACTGGCCCAATTCCTTGAGCTTTGTGTCAACCTGAAGAAAAATATAATTGTTTCAGGCGGAGCAAGTTCAGGAAAAACAACTTTGTTAAATGTTTTGTCTCATTATATTTTGCCAACCGAAAGGGTTATCTGCATAGAAGATTCAGCTGAGTTAAAGCTGGGGCAGACTAATCTGGGACGTCTTGAAGCACGCCAGCAAGGCACAGAAGCGAAAACCCAGATAACGATAAGAGATCTGGTAAGAAATGCTCTGAGAATGAGACCAGATAGAATTATCGTAGGAGAATGTCGCGGAGCCGAAGCTCTCGATATGTTGCAGGCTATGAACACCGGACATGATGGCTCGTTAACCACATTGCATGCAAATTCTCCCCGCGATGCCCTGGCTCGCCTGGAAACAATGGTTCTAATGGCAGGTGTAGATTTGCCCCTGCGGGCGATACGTGAACAAATTGCCAGCTCTGTAAATATTGTAGTTCAGACCAGCCGTCTGGCTGACGGTAATCGAAAATTACTTGAAGTTGTCGAAGTAACCGGAATTGAAGATACGATTATAAAAGCCAATACTCTTTTCAAATTTGAAAAGAAATGGATAGATAAAGATGGTCGGGTAATAGGCGAGATCGTTCCAACTGGAACAATACCCGAATTTATGAAAGCTATTCCGGGTGATTTTCTTGAGAAGCATGCCAATTTATTTAAACAAAAACCGGTTGAAAAGCCTGAGGAGGAAACAGCACAATGACTTTATTTCCGGCTATTAAGATTTTAGCAATCCTGGGAGTTATTGTAGGTATTTATTTTTTTCTTGAGGATCAGCTTGACTTAAGTCTCGATCTCAAAAAGTCTGGCAAAGATAAAGACGACAGTCGGAAATCAAAATATTTACAGAGTGTAACGAGTACCAGCCTGGAAGATCAGCTAATTGAAGTGTTGCTGATGATCAGTTCAAGTTTGAAAGCCGGCAGAAACCTTGATCAAGCTTTTGAACTCGTAGCAGTTTCGACCCCTCCGCCTATTAGTAACGAATTCAGGTCTCTTGTCCAGGAAAGAAGGCTTGGGGTGCCAATGGTCGAAGCATTAAGCAATCTTGCTGCTCGAGTTCCCAGCCCCGATCTTAAGCTTGCAGTCAATGCAACTATTTTCCAGCAGGAAACCGGGGGAAACCTTGAAGATTTATACCGGCAGATTGTTTTAACCGTTTCCGAAAGAAAGAAAATAATGGGTAAAGTTGTTGCCGGAACAGCTCATGCAAGACTTTCGGGTAACCTGGTCGGTTCTATTCCTCTAGTACTTGCAGTTGTAATTACCACTTTTCATCCCCAGTATCTTTTGCCGATGCTTCAAAATCCTTATGGGCAGATCGTTCTTATCACTTCTTTAACAGCTGCTATTGTGGGATTATTGTTCATTAATCGCATGACTGCTTCTATTCTTCCTGATGCGGAAGAAGCAATGATCAATGTTAATGAGGCTAGAGCTCAGGGACAGAAAAGGTGGAAGCCGCTTCGCCCATTGCTGCGTATCATGGCTTCTCTTAATCAAAATATTCCCGGTGAATGGTTCCAGCAAATCAGGCGTGAAGTAAAATTTCTTCTTGAAGCTTCAAATAAGGCAAATGAGTTTTCTTCAGAAGAATTCATTGGACTGATGGAGTGCTCAGCTTTGCTTTTTATTATTCTTGTTGCGCTTTTTATCAATCCATTAGCCATTGGCTTTATTGGTTGGCTTGTTTTGATTTTAATGATACCTATAGGTTTCAGGTTGCCAAGAATTTATCTTGCCCATTTAATTCGTAAACGCCAGAAAAATATTGAATTCGAGCTTCCTTATGTAATCGATCTTTTGTCGCTGGCTATAGAGTCCGGTCTTGATCTTACAGGCGGTATTGCTAAGGTGGTCGAAAAACAACGCAATACTGATATTATTGTCGAATTCAAAATGTTTCTTGCTGATATTAAAGTTGGTAAAAGTCTCGAAGAAGCTCTTGCCGATATGGCAGAAAGAGTTAGAGTGCTTTCGTTTTTCTCTTTTGTCAGTTCACTGATTCAGGCCCAACGTCTAGGGGCAGAAATTGGTCCGACTTTGAGAGCCCAGGCAGAGCAAATGAGATATCAACGAATGATTCTGGCAGAAGAAAGAGTTAACAAACTACCCGTTAAACTGCTTGTTCCGCTTGTATTCTTTATTTTTCCCAGTATTTCGGTTTTGTTGATCGGGCCGGCTATTTTGCAGGTGCAACAGAACTTTCCAACAGTTGCAGAAGAAAAAATTGTAGTAGATACAGATAAAGAAGCTGACTTGAATCAGGGAATACTTGGCAATGATAACAGTTTCAATTCAGTTAATAAAACATCGGATTTGAACAAATCTATAATATTAAGAAAAGCGCCGCCTGTTGCCGAAAATATTGATGGTGCTCAGCCGGTTAAAGATAAAAAAAATTCGGAAAAGGCAATTTTCAGAGCACCGCCAGAAGAAAAAGGTGATGCAGGTAAGTAATAAAATCGTTCTGATCAGTGCCTGTCTGGCAGGTGTTGAATGTAATTATAAAGCAAAAGCCTCTTCTGCATGGCAGAAGGGGCTTCAATCTTTTTTCAGGCAAGCCTGTCAAAATGGAATATTATTTGTTCCGATATGCCCGGAACAACTGGGAGGGTTACCCACACCCAGGGATCCATCAGAACTTCAGGGGTCCGCCAAACAAATATTAGCCGGGCAGGAAAAAATTATCAGTAATAAAGGTAAAGATGTCAGTAACAATTTCATAAAAGGAGCAATGCAGGCCGCTCATTTTGCAAAACTATACTCTGCCAGGTTTGCGATTTTAAAAAGTAAAAGCCCTTCTTGCGGCTCCAGTCAGGTTTACGATGGAACTTTTTCAGGGCAACTTATCGATGGGCGAGGCATAACTTCTGAGGTTTTGCTTGCTAATGGATTGAAAATTTTTAATGAGAAGGTTGTTCTTACCGATTCTGAGGCAATTTTATCTCGAATTGCCCGGTAAAAGGGTACCCTTCTTGTTTCGTTTTGTTGTAAGCCCCTTTCAAAAGCGGAGTCTTGAGTTTAGGTCCAAAAATTGGCAAAAAAAAATTGCCTCTGCCTTACATTGGAACCATATAGGAGCTGTACATAAAATTTTTTTTCTCTTAGAAAAGTACGGTTGGCCTGCAACCCTGAGTGTACGCGCATTTAGAGAGAAATTTCTATTGACCCGGCTCTAAAAGCTTTGTTATTATCGATTCCACTGACCTAACTTATATTAAATAAAACTTTTGTCTGGGGAAAATAGAGTATGGGAGCACTTAGCACGTTCAAAGTCATGAAAATGGAAGATTACGATTCTGATATTGTAACTTTCAGAACTTCTAAAGTTTGTTCTGTCCTTGGAGGCCTTTTTATTCTCGCCGGTTCCGGAATTATGATCCAGATTCTGGTGAGAAAACTTTTTTTTACCCTGTTTAGTTTTTGTCTTTTTTGTTCTGTGGTTTCAGTTGCTTTTATGATGGCTGGTATTATTCTTTTCAGTTATAAAAAATATGTAACAATGGATACCCGGGATAAGAAATTCACTCTAAAAGAAACAAGCATTCATGGTATTAGAAACTCAGCTTTTCATTTCGATGAAATAATGAGTATAGAATTAACCAGAGATTCAGAATGTGTATTGGCTAATCATGCGAGTCTCTGGGTAGTTAAGGTTTATCTTCAACACGAAGGTTTTGCGGTAGAGAAAATTTTTGCGACCATTAATCCTCTTGAAGGAAAACACGCCGCCGAAACTATAGCCGAAGCTTGTGATAAAGAGATGGTTATTAGTTGCCAGCCAAATGAAAAACTTCTTTTCAGTCGCGTTATAAGTTGAAATAAAAAACCGCCTGAATACTAATTTTTAAAATTTGGATTCAGGCGGTTTTTTATTTTTAGGCGATTATCTTTTATACGGTCGGTTTAGAATTTTGTGTATTCTAGCTTTTTTGGCTTTGATACGTGCGATGAGTTCTTTAATGTCTGATTGTTGTGCCAGTCTATCATTTTTCGTTTTAGTAACAACCTTATGACTGCCTGGAATTTTCTCTATAACTTCTGCCAAAGCAGAGACTGTTTCAAACCAGTTAACAAATTGGTTTCCCTTGAAATAACCGTTGTTATATCCCAGCTGAATTCCATAACGGTTAAGCTTTGTCAATGCTTCATATTCTGTTGAATCTGTTTTTACATCAAGATATGAAAGTCTGCTGGCTGGTTTTGTCATTGAAGAGTCTGCCAGAGATAACAAATATTCAAGACTCAAAGCCAGTTCATTTCTTTTAACAAATCTCTCATTGTCTGCAAAAATTGTGGTTAATCTTATTTTATCTACTTTATGATTAAAATTGTTAAAAATTCCTGAAATAATTTCTTTTAGTTCTTTTATACTTATATTGGAATTCCCGTCAAATGCAGGTCTAAGAGAAACAAGATCAAAAGCTCCTGTTTTGGTAAGGGTTCTGATTTTGCCCATAATTGGATGATTTAGCGGAATATCTATAAAGCAAATTTCTTTAGCCTGCTTCTTTGCCATCATCTCAGATGAAACAGCTTCATAGAGACGATATAAGAAATATACCGCTTCTTTAATGCTTAAGCGGCGTCCAGCTTTCATAGTGTTTCCGGGATAGCCGCGAATAACATATTTTTTCTGCATATAACTCATAGGCTGAGAAAATTTGCCTGGTACCCGGTAATCACGGTAATTCGTTGCGTTATCTTGTGGCAAATTTATTTTATTCTGATTTGCCAGAAATATACAGCTTCGTGACATGCTCTCAATTGCCTGTTTTCTGCTGATGCTGTTATAGGAAGGGCGAGCATTGAAAATACCAATTTGCGATATTTTTTTTCGGTCAATATTTTCTGTCGCTCCCAGATTTTGCAGCAAAGTGATTGTCATATCAGCAAATTGGCCTCTGGATATGTGTTTTCTTAAATTTGCACTTTTGCACTCTGAGTAATCAATAAAACCAGCCTCGATTCCAAGTCTAAGTTCACGTGGAAGCCGGTTAAGATTCCAACCTGCCAGTGCTGCTTTTAAAAAGCCAGTGCTGCTTAAAAAAACAACGGCAATAAAAGCGATTAGTATACCAATAATTGAATAACGGTTTGCTTCTTTCATTTGTTTTGCGCTCCTGAAGGATTATCTATAAGGAATATCGGCAATTATCTCCAGCAAGATTAGAATTTGCTCAAATAACATAGGTTTTTGAGTTTGTTTTTTTCTGGCATTCAGCTTAAATTGAATAATAGTATTTTGCTCTAACTCAATAGAATGGATTTAAAGAATTTTAAAAACAGAATAAGGAGATGCCAAATTGGGTAAAACAATTCAGAAGTTAAGCTTTCTAATGATTTTATCGTTTGTATTACTCGCCTCATCAGCTTTTGCCAGGTCAGGTAGTCATTTTCTGCTTGATAACGGTTTGAATGTCTTTATCAAAGAAATGAAAGCTTATCCGGTGGTTGCAGTTAATTTCTGGGTTAAAGTTGGTTCGGTAAATGAAGAAAGAGGTGAGGAAGGTTACGCTCACCTCATAGAGCACATGATGTTTAAAGGGACCAAGACCTATCCTTATGGGGTTCTCGATAACGAAGTTAAGCAGATGGGAGCCATGCAGAATGCTTTCACTGCTAATGACTACACCTGTTACTATCTGGTAGGTGCCAGCAAATATTTTGAAAGAATGTTCGAGCTCGAATCAGACGCTGTTTTGAACAGCGCGTTTCCTGAAGAACAACTGGAAAAAGAAACTCAGGTTGTTATTGAAGAATTGAAAATGTCTCTTGATAATCCCTCAAGTAGAATTATACAGCTTATAATGAAAGAAGCATTTAGAGTGCACCCTTACCGCCACCCCATTGTCGGTTATCTTGATAATTTGCAGCGAGTTACCCGTGACAAGCTCTATGCCTTTTATAAAAAATTCTATGTTCCATCAAATATGTGGGTAGTTATTGTTGGCGATGTAGATACTAATGAGGCAATTAAAATCGTAAAAAAATTTATGGGTAATGCACCCAGGGTTGACAGCCCGGATCAGAATATTCCCAGAGAACCGCAACAGAAAGAACAAAGACTGATTGTAGAGCATGGTGACTTGCAGCATTCTTATATTAGAATGGGCTGGCATGTGCCTGGAATCGAAAGTGAAGACCAGTATGCTTTGGCATTAATGGCAAGAATAGCCGGCGGCGACATGTCTTCATGGCTTTGGCAGGAGCTGGTTGAAAAAGAACAGCTGGCTGTATCTGCAGGAGCCGGTTATTACGCCAGCCAGTATCCAATGCTTTTCCAGGTAGGTGCTGTTACATCTTCAGGTAAAACGCGACTGTTTACCAGTAAAGCCAAGAAGATTGTTTATCGTTTCCTTGAGGGAGAAGTTACTGAACAAGAGCTGGCAAAAGCAAAACAGCAGATCATAGCCGGAGACATATACAATAAAGAGACAGCTGAAGGCTATGCGGGCAGGTTAGGGCACTATGCTTTGTTGGCAAGTGTCTGGGATACCGATAAATATGTAGATAGAGTGCGTAATGTTACTGTTGAAGATTTAACCGAAGTTGCGCAGAAATATTTTCATGACACCAACCTGACAATTGCACGGTTTGAACCTGAGCCACCATCTCCTGACAGCAAACCTGAGATGATTACCTTAAACAATGGTATAAGGCTAATATTAAAAGAAAATCATGCTTCTCCACTGGTGTCAGTTTCAGTTAAAGTAGGAGCGGGTGGATTAAGAGAAGGTCGTCGGCAAGCTGGACTGGCAAACCTAACTACCGAAATGCTCTTTAAAGGCGCAAACGATTTGACGGCAGCCGAAATTGCAGAAAAATTTGCTTCTATGGGCTCTAAGTATAGTTGTGAAGCGAGTAAAAGCTATTCTTCTTTTTCAATGCAGTCTTTGTCTGAAAATTTTGTTCCAAGCTTGAAGTTGTTTCTTGATATTCTTGAAAAACCCGATTTTTCTGAAGATGAATTTGAAAAGCTCAAAAAACAGGTTGTAGAATGGATAGAGTCAGACAAAGACGATCTTTATAAATTTACTATGAACAAAGCACTTTCTGAGCTCTTTCCCGATAGTCCTCTCGGATATTCAAAATATGGAAAAATAAAAGATATAAAAAGAACTTATTTGTCTAACCTTAAAAAGTTCCATCGGGATTATTTTGTTGGCAGTAATATGGTTGTAGCTATTGTAGGCGACTTTTATATAGATGAAATGAAGGATACCTTGCTTAAAGAATTCGGTAGATTTGATAAAGGCAGGGTGAAAGATATAGACGAGCCAAAGACCGCAAAATTAGAAGAGCCGGTCAGAATTGATCTGCAGAAAAACCGCAAACAGTCGCAGATAATTTATTTGTGCCAAACTTTTCCGGTAAACGATAAAAAAGCTCCTGCCATGTCGGTTTTGCAGACTATATTGTCGGGTTCGATGTCTTCAAGACTTTTTAAGACTTTGAGGGCCAAAGAATCACTCGCTTACAGTACATGGGCTTATAATGTCGGCACAATTAATACCGGCTATTTTCAGACTGCTATAAGTACTTCAGCAAATAAAACAGCTACAGCTACCAGAAGACTTAAAGAAGAAATCGATAAGTTGAGGGAAGAAGGCTTTAGTGAAAAAGAATTTGAAGATGCCAAAAAATATATTATTGGTCAGCATGCCTTGTCATTAGTAGATAATAAGTCGTTGGCCAGTTCTTATGCATCAAATGAATTCTTTGGCAATGGTTTTGATTATTCTAGGAAATATCCGGATATCATTGCTTCAACCACTATCCAGCAAGTTGAAGATGTTGCTGAAAATTTTTTGCTGGCAAGCGATTCTTATATACTCGCTGTAACTCAACCCTGAGTTCTAACGAGGTTCTTTTCAGACAAACAAAAAAGCTCTCAAATTTGAGAGCTTTTTTGTTTGCTTATATTTTTTCAAAAAGTTCAAGAGCCGTATCGGCTTTTTATCATATCAAGAATCTTAAAGCCTAGAGCGACAGAGGCTCTGGATAAAACAATTGCCACACTGAACATGAATAATGCAGTTATAATAGTCATCTCTACTTCTACCACCTTATATTGCCGCTTTCAAAGGAATTTCGTCAAAATCAACAGTTCGCGATTTCATCGAGAGAAGAATTTCAGGTCCAAGTTTGGTAACATTTCCTGCACCCATTGTTAAAACAACATCACCTGGTTCAATATAGTCGAGAAGATGTAATTTTACATCTTCGACATTTTTAACCATCTTAACCTTACGTCTGTGGGCTACCGGCATATGGTCGAGAATGACCTTGCTGGTAACTCCTGGTATGGGTTTCTCTGAAGCTGCATAAATGTCGGTAATGAAAAGTTTATCGCAGAAATCGAAACATCTGCCGAATTCCCGTGAAAGAAACTGTGTTCTTGAATATCGGTGGGGTTGAAAAACTACAACTACTCTACGGGCATTCAAACTTTGAGCTGCCTCAAGAGTTGCTTTAATTTCGTTCGGGTGATGACCATAATCATCAATAATAGTAACGCCTTCAAATTCACCTTTTATTTCAAAGCGACGACCTGCTCCGGTAAACTTGAGCAGTCCTCTTTGAATTTGTTCTACTGTCAGTCCAATTTCAAGGCAGAATCCAATGGCCGGTAGAGCATTCAATATATTGTGTCTTCCAGGAACTGCCATTTGAAAGTCAGCTTTTTTGAGGCCACCAATACTTAGGGTAAAAGTTGAGCCGTATGGATGATGCTTAACATTTTCGGCCATAATATCAGATGGAATATTGATTCCATAAGAAATGGAGCTGGTTGTTTCAGGAAGGGCAAGATTTCTTGTGATAGGATCGTCAGCACAATAGAAAAGTGCACCTTCAGGGTTCGCATGAGATGCAAAAACTTCAAAAGCTTTAACTATTGCATCGATGCTTGAGTAATGATCCATGTGATCGTTGTCTATATTGGTGATGACCGCAAATTGCGGAAAATATTTAAGGAAAGTTGCGTCGCTTTCGTCTGCTTCAGCAACAAATAAGTCGGAAGAGCCGGCGCATGCGTTACTGTTCAATGCATTTACATGGCCACCGATAACGCAGGTTGGATCTTTTTCGGCATATTTTAAAATGGTAGCAATCATTGAACTTACAGTAGTTTTGCCATGGCAACCTGCAACTGCTATACCCTTTTCTGAATCGAGAAAGAGTTCAGCAAGAAGGTCAGATCTGTGTATAATCGGTAAACCAAGTTCTCTTGCTTTTAAAAGTTCCGGATTGTTTTGTTTTATTGCAGTTGATACTACAACTTTTTCTGTGTTTTCAGGAAGATTGCTTTCATGGTGCCCTGTAAAAATCTGTGCACCAAGATGTTTTAATTCAGCAACTCTTTCGTTATCAAAAACATCTGAACCTGAAATACTGTAGCCCTTGTGTAGAAAAATGAGTGCCAGGCCGCTCATTCCAACACCGCCGATTCCAATGAAATGTATCCCTTTTCGAGGTGTCATCTGATTTTTTTCTGCCTCCTTGCAATTAAGCCTTTGCTGTTTTTCTCAATAGTAATCGGCATAATTCTGCACATACTTAAGAAAAAAATCAGAATTTGTGCTTAAATGCATTTTTTTCTGGAATGAACAACAGTCTTTCTGATTCGCAAAAGAATAGCATAGATATACCCTCATTGCAATACAAGCATTAGTTGCCAGCAATTCTCGGTATGCGACTATCAGTTGGTTTCAGAAAAGAAAATTTCTCACACGAAGTCTCAAAGCCACAAAGAAAATAACCACAGAGCGCACAGAGAACACAGAGAATTTTTTTCAGCCATTGTTTCCTTCTTCAGCAAGCCTTCAGAAAAG
>JBNJGH010000047.1:0-24029 GCA_051747585.1 Candidatus Rifleibacteriota bacterium | reverse complement strand
AGAAATTTTGCAAAAAGGGGCTGGTATAAAGGTCAGATTCTGAATATTTCCGGTATTGCAATGAATCTTAGAAAGAATGATTTACACAATAGAATAGAGATAAATGCTAAAACGAACGAACATAAAAATTTCTCAAGTAAATTTTTTCTCAAAAAAAATGGTAGCCAGGGGCTTTATATGGATAAATTTCGTTTTCGTACCGGCAAAGTGGTAATATCACTTGTGCGAGACTCGGGGGATTCTGTCAGCCGGAATTTCAGATACAGAGAACCTTTTGCCAGCCTGGTATTCGATAATAAATAACTAAAATTTAAAAGGTTAAATTATCTTCCCTGGTCCAGCCGGTTTTCCGCCCTTCGTCGAATTGAATGTTGAACCAGAGCCACTTGCCTTCACGCTCGACCTTTAGTAATGTTACCACAAACCCTTTAGGCAGGCGGTGGATTTTTGCATTGTTTGTTCCCGGCCCTGTTCTAATATTGGCATAGGGATCTGCAGCAATCTTTGCTTTTTCAGGTAATTTTTCGCCCTCAACATATTTCTTTACAGTTTGCTCTGCCGGAACTTCTTTTGCAAGGCCGACAATCAATTTGTTTTCTTTGAGAATTCTTTTGGCGACAGCTTTGTTTATCTGGTTGGCCTTAATTTTTTCAACATCGCCGGTTTTCCTTACCAGAGTAGATACAACTTCGGCGGGACCTTGAAGCAAAAGGTCGTCTCGTACCCAGCCGGTCTTGCCATTAAAATCCCATTTTATTTGGGTCCAGCCGTTTTCTTTTGCCAATACGGTTCCTCGTGTGCCTTTGGCTACTTTAAACAGTTGCTTGTTGTTTATAGAAGAACCCTGTCTTACATTAATTCCATTCCCTTTTGCGTAGGCAAACCATTTGGGGCCATCAGGTGAAAAAGATGTTTTTGCATTATCAGCTGCTTTTTCTTGGCTTGTGCTTTGTGAAGGAGTTGCTGCTGCTTGAGAAGGTTTTTCAGGAATAATTTCCGGTGAGGGGATTTGGGAATCGCTGGTATCTGGTTTGGCACTATATAATATTTTTACTGTCGAGGTTGCATTTGAATCGGAATTCTCTTGAACCGAAGAACTCGACCCGGCTTCAATAAGCTTGAACATTTGCTTGCCCATAAAGACCCCAAGTGCTACTACAGCGATCATTATCACCAATATAGAAATAAGTTTTGCCTTTTTCACGGTTTGCCCCCAAATCTAGAGTGAACAAAGTTTAGTACGCTATAAAGTTACTGTCAATAACGAATGCAAAAATTCTCACTTTGAATTGATGAATAAAATGAAAAGATGCAGTAGAATGCTTTTGCATGGACATTAATCAACTAAAAGAAAAAAAGACGGCTTTAATTTTATTTTTATTTTCGCTGTTTATATTGTATATGGCTTCTACACTTGTTAAGCCTCAGGCATCTATGGATGCGGCTTATTATCATATTATGGCAGATAAACTCCAACAGGAAAAGGGCTTTGAAGAACCGGTTGTCTGGCATTATTTGCATGAATATGATTCTTTAAAGCATCCCATGGATTACTGGATGCCACTGGGGATAATTCTTTACAGAGCGGCCAGGATTCCAGTGGGCGATGCCGGCGAAGTTTTATTGAATATTATACTCTGGAGTTTTTTGCTAGCTCTGGTTTTTTTTGATGTTAAAAAGCAAACAGAGAGTTATTTCTATTCAATTTTTGCGGCCCTGACATTGCTTTTTTGCGGTAGAAATCTGTTTTATCTGCTGACAACAGATAATATAGTTTTTTATGCGGTATTGGGTTATCTTTTCTTGCGAACGACAGGCAGGCAAAAACAGCAGCCTTTTGTGTCAGCTATTCTTGCGGGCTTAATTACCCTTACCAGAATAGAGGGAATTATAATTGCTGCTTTTGCAGGTTTTCTGATTCTTTTTCACAGCAGATCAATCAAGCAGACAGGCCTGTATATGTTGGTTTTCCTGTTGGTTATCTCGCCCTGGATGATTCGAAATTATATTACCCTGGGGCAAATATGGACATCAAATACTGGTGCTCTTTTTATTCAAAATTATGAAGATCTTTTCAAAGAAAATTACGAGGGTAGTTTGACTTATATGCTTGAGCCGGGCATGACGCAGTTGGCCAGTCAGAGATTCTATGGTCTATGGGACAGCTTTTTAAATTTAATTGTGGTTCCGTCACAGTTTTTATTTTTGCCTTTATGGTTGATTGCCGTTGTAAAATTAAGAAACAGATTTATTTTTAATCTTGTTTCTCTTGTCGGTTTGTTCTGGTTGCTTTGTGGAGTTGTATTCACTCATCAGGCAATAAAGGGCACCACGATGCATATAAGTGCCTTTTTTTATGGCGCGTTTGCATATTTAAGCGGTTGTGGGTTTTATTACCTTCAGAAACATAAAAAATACAGGCAACGGTTTATAAACTTTGTTGCAATTGTTTTGCTGGGCTGGGTCGTTACATTTTCTTCAATCAGCATTTATAAATTAAATAATCGATATAGCCAGGATAATGGGCCATATATTGAACTATTTAAGCAATTTAAATTTGATCCCGGTGCTGCAATCGTTTCTGCTTATCCAATTTATGTATATTTTTTGAGTGAAATACCCGGTGCCGTTTCCGGCTTTTTAGATGTAGATACAACTGTTAGCACAGCGCAAAAATTTTCATGCAATTATATTTTGCTCGACAGCAGGGCTAATAATACAAAAGCTACAGATTACTCAGAATGGCAGGTAGTTGAAAAAAATAAACATCTAACTCTTTTAAAGAGAGATATTAAGTAAATTTTTCTTACTTGAAAAACAATTCAGGGCGAGTTTTCAATTTTAGTATTTGCAGAATCTAAATTAGTGCTTATATTTGAAAAAAAACCATCATTTACACTTGAACCCATGCCCGTTAGAGCCGCAATAGAAACCAGCGCAATCAGTGCAACCAGCAGAACGTATTCGACCAGACCCTGGCCTTTTTTCTGGTTTTTTATCTTTTTCATAAGATACCTCTTTCAAAGTCTTTACAAAAATATAATAGCATATTAAATGCCAGAATCAGAATAATCGACAAAAATTAGTATTTTTATCTGCTTTAAGCTTTAAGTAAATCTAAAGAAAATTAGATTAAGTTTATTTAGGGGCTCTAAAAATTAGAATATTTTTTATATAGAAAGAATAAAGCGCATTAAGAGGAAGAAAATAAACTAAAAAAGAAAAAGACGGGTTATACCCGTCTTTTCTTTGGTAAATACGACTTATGCTCCGCCGCCACCAACAGTGGTTTCAGCATCAGAAAGTTTGCCGCTGATTGTGTTGAATATTGAGCTGATGCTTCCGCCTGATGCGGTAAGAGCAGCAATCGCAACAACAGCGATGAGACCAATGATAAGTGCGTATTCTACCAGACCCTGTCCTTCTTCTTCTCTTACAAATCTGCGAATGAGTTCCATAAAAGTCCTCCTAGTGGTTTTCCGGCTTTCGCCACTAATTATTATTGCAAAAGCGATGCCAAAATGCAAACTTTTCTTGAAACCCTTTGTTGATGCTTGTTTTGATGAGGCTAATGAAAAATAATAAAAAAATACCCAAATTAACCAGGCAAAAACGAGGTAAAATGTACCCCCTCGTGCGGTAAAAAAACCACGATTAAGGTTCGAATGGTACAGTTGCTCTTTGAATTCCCCAGGGATCTGCTGAAGTTGGAAATGGTTGCCTCAATCTATAATCATAAGTTTCGCCATTAAGGTCTTTCATAAGAAGAACATCTTCATTGGTGCTGTCAGCAGAGGGCTCGCAACCTATATATCGATTTCCTTCAGGAAAACCGAAAATGTTATTTGGGCCAAAAACTGGCAAGGGCAAGGTTCCGACAAGGTGTTCGATTCCTTTTTTCCCTTCCGAATAAACGCTTCTTTCGGCAATGAAAATATTTTTTTCTATTACAGGGTTTCCCTGAATTATTTGAATTGCATAAGGGCAATCAAAGGTGTTGTATCTGATTTGTGGATTCTGACTTGTGATTTTTACCGCCAGCGCCTTGGGAGCAACAAATAGATTGTTATTTATTTCAATTTGACTGCCGGTCTCATTTGAGATTAACCCGGAATCGGTGAATTCAAGGAGGTTGCAACCGGTAATGCTTATGCCGTCGTTATCAAAAGAGTTTATACAAATTTGTGGGTGATAAAAGGTGCTGTCAGACAATTTAAAATCTGTATTGCCATTTATTTCAATTCCCTTGGAACACCTTCTTGTAAGAATCGATTTTACAGATAATTCGGTGTTGTTTTTGCAAATCATAGCTGTAGGGCAGTTGACAATATTAAGATCGGAAAAAATCCCTACACTGTTTTCTATGCTTACAGCAGCTACGGCATCAGAAATTTTTACATTGACAAGTGTGTTGGCAGGATTGTTTACATTTAAATATTTAAGCCCATTCCAGACATTGCTTTCTGGATTAACTGTCTCGGCGGCGAAGGTTACAGGGTTATCAACAGTTGCTGAGGCAACAAGTGCGCCACTTATTTGAAAATCGATTCTATCAGGATCATTCCTTCTAAATGAATCATTTTCAGATATTAAAACTTCAACACCAGGATCGATATTAAGTTTGCCCGTCTTTAAAATATTGATATCGCCTTTAATATGATAAGGGCTATTTGCTTTTGTCCAGGTGATTTCGGTGGAAATATCACCTGGAACAAGAATATTGGCAATGTTGTTAAAGCCGCTTTCGTTGCCGGCTTGATCGATAGATTTAACTTTATAATAATATTTTTTTCCAGGAATTACAGACTGGTCTGTATATCTTTCCTGACCTTTTGCTATAAGCGTGTTTGATATTTCAGAAAATGCTGAATTAGTATTTTCTGCCCGGTAAACTTTATAACCCTTGAGGTCGGTATCAGATACCGGAGCCCAGAAAATGGTTGCTATATTGGGTGTAGATGTAAGAGCAGCTTCAACATTTGCCGGTGGGGTGGGGGGACTTTTGTCTTCAAGCGGGCTAAGAGTCTTAAAACTGGAAACTTTTGAAGTTTCTGCATCCCGATTTTCTCTCGAAGAAACAATTTTATACATGTATTGGGTTGCAGGAGAAAGTCCGCTAATTGTAAGGGCATGGGTGGTGCTGTATTCTCCCGTTTCTTCTCTGATAGTTCTTCCCATCGATTCAGATTCACCGTATTCAATCAACCCATTGGTATAGTCGCTTGTTTTCCAGTTAATTGTGGCATGGGTTGCAGATACTTCGCTTACTTCGATATCAGAATATTCAAAGCTTTTGGCTTCAATTTGAAAATTGCCGCCTTCACTGGTTTGACCGGAATAAATTTCGACAGTAAATTGAGAGGTTCGGTAGCCATGGGCTTCAATTACAAATGTTTGTTTGCCAAAACCGATTCCCTCAATGAGAAAATGGCCATCGCTGTCGGTGAGAGCCCAACGAGTGTTATCGTAAAACCATGATACCAGCGCATCTTCAATTGGTTGACCGGATATATCTAGAATTGTGCCGCTGATTGTTCCTTCTCTTGGAGTTACGGAACTGTTTGAGCAACCTGTAACTATAAAAAATATCAGAGTTACTATCAGCAGTGTCGAACGAATTTTTATGTTCTTTATTCCGGTAACTTTCTTGTTCATTTAATTACAACCTGTTGTAAGATTCCCTGGCAAATTTTTTAATCTGGGTGTTCCTCGGTGAATGCTCCATCGCTTTTCGGTAACAGGCTTTTGCTTCTCTGGCAAAATTTTTGTTTTCATACGCCTGACCTAAATTAAAGCACGCGTAAGGATCTTTGGGAGAAAGATTCACTACTCTTACAAGAGCGTCTATTGCCTGATCTGGCTGATGGTTGTCAAGATAGGCAACACCAAGATTATATAATGCATATGTATCTTCAGGATTTATTTCTACTGCTTTCTGCAGTGAGGCAATTGCTTCGCTGAGTTGCCCTTGTTCGTAAAAAGAAAGGCCCAGATGTGAATGAGAATAGGCATCGTCAGTATCCAGTTCAATTGCATTAGAGAAGGCCTTTATTGCCTGTGGCAGACGACCCGAGTTTTTGTATAGAACCCCGAGACTGTATTGAGAAAAAGCATCGTCGGGATTTAAATCAATAGACTTTTTAAATGAGACCTCTGCCTTTTCGCTGTCGCCCATTGCGCGATAAATTGAGCCTAAAAGATAATGAGCATAGAATTTGTCTGGCTCTATTCTAACCGCCATCATTACACAGTTAAGAGCGTTTTCCAGTTCGTTGAGACTTTTGTACACAGCCCCTAGAATAGTTAAAACTGCCGGATTATCCTCTTGAAACTTGAGAAGCTCTTCAAAAGTTACTTTGGCTTCTTCCATCATGCCGTTATTTTTGTAAATAAGACCAAGTAGATATCTGCTTTCGGTGTCGCCGGGATTCAGGCGGATAGTTCTTTTTATTGCCGATACAGCTTCCTCGAGGCGACCTTGATTGAGATAAGCTTTTCCAAGGTGAAAAAATGCCTCCTGAAAGTCGGGGTCAAGTTCAATAGTCTTGTTCCAGGATTGAATAGCTCTTTCTGATCTTCCTACCGATTTGTATGCTATTCCAAGTTGCAGATGAGCATGAGAAAAATCAGGATCTAGAGCTACAGCTTTTTCCCATTCTCTAATCGCTTCATCCAATTGTCCTTTTTCACGGTAGGCAAGACCTAAGCGATAATGTGCTCCGGCGTTTTCCGGATTAATTGTGACAGATCTTTTCCATCGGGTAAGGTTCTGGTCATCTATGCCTTTTAGGCGATAAATAACTTCCAGATTGTAGTTGGCAAAGCTGTCATAAGGATTTAACGCTATAACTTTACGATATTCAATTATAGCTTCATCATACATTTCTTTGTTTTTGTAGGCTGAGGCTAATTTATAATGTGCATCTGAATTATTGGGGTTTTGATTGATCTCTGCTTTATAGCGCTCAATTAAGCGATCAATTTCAGACTTGTTTTTTATAATCTGGGCAGGTTTAGGCTTTTGTTGTGATTTATTTTTCTTTCTGATCTCCGTGGCTTTTCGCCAGTGATAAACAGCCTGGTCACATTGTCCCTTCACATCATAAATTTCGCCGAGTATGTCGTGGGCACGGCTGAGCTTCGGGTCAAGAAAAAGAGCACGCTTCAGTTCGCCGGTTGCCTCATCAAGCATCCCCCGGTCTTTATAGGCCAGAGCCAGGTTGAAGTGAAGTTCGCCTTCATTGGGATTGAAGTTGTTTTCAAGTTTGAATTGCTCTATGGCTTTTTGAATTTCACCTTTTTTTCTTAATACCTGGCCGATGAAAAGTCTTAATTTTGGATATTTGGGATCAATTTTCAAAGCTTTTTTAAATTCAGCAAGGGCAGCATCTTCCATATTCTGTTTTAGCAGTGCCTGTCCCAGATAAACATGGGCTTCTATTAACATGGGATTGATGGAGATAACTCTTTTAAAATCTTCAATTGCTTCATTAAAGTCATTCTGGAAAAAATGTGCTATTCCAAGGTTCAAGAAGGCGAATGCGTTATCGGGATTAATTTTTATCGATTTGCCAAGATGTTTTATAGCCTCTTCGTAATTTTCAAGGTGAAGGTAGGCTCTAGCTAGTTGGCAAAGAGCATAAGCATCCTGAGGATTAAGCAGAACTGACTTTTTAAACTGAACTATTGCTTTTTTGGGTTTTCTAATTTCAAGATAGACCGAGCCAAGAGAAAAATGGGCGTAAGCATAGTCATGATTAAGGTCGATAGCGTTTTTTAATCTTACTATTGATTCATCATAGAGTTTTTTCAGTTTATAAATCAGACCAAGTTGAAGATGTGCAAAAGCATAATCTGCCTTTAAAGAAATTGCTTTTTTAAAGCGAATAATGGCTTCATCATACATTCCCTTGAGTTTGTATATGACTCCGAGATTCGCATAGGGAAAAGCGTAGCTGTTGTTATACATAATCGCTTTTTTAAACTCGGTTATGGCCTCATTAAGCATACCCTTGTTTCGGTAGGCAAGGCCGATAAAGTTGTGGGCATAGGCATCTTTAGGATTAATTGTGATTGCATCTTTAAAGACGTTTATAGCTCTGTCTGTTTGTCCAGACATTTCCAGAGCACGGGCAAGCTGATAATAAGCAAAAAAGTCTCTGGGATTTGCTGCAATACGCTTTTTGCAATCTTTTATTATTTGTTCATATTTTTTTTCTAACATGCCTGCCTCCTGAGTTCAGGGAATCCAATCAAGTGTCTTAAATTGCTTTATTTGCTCATTTTGCCCGAATTTTATTAAATCTTCGTGCATCGCCGGATAAATTGTTTTGTTACGAATTTCATTAATTGAAAAAAAATCAAAGCCGTCAACTCTAGGGTCTTCTCCTGTTTCCATTTTAGAATAATCTGGATTCAGGGCTTCAAAGACCAGAAATTGAATGTGTCTGTCTATTATGGGATTCATACTTTCTCTGATAAAGAGAAACCTCAAATCTTTGATTTTTATTCGAAGCTCTTCATAAAGTTCTCGTTTTGCCGTATCTAAGGCAGATTCCATCGGATCCTGGCCGCCTCCGGGCAAAAGCCAGTATAACCTGTCATTTTTACGGTGTCTGACAAAGCAAATTTGTCCCTCTTCGTTCCGCATGAGAACAGAGATTCTGATACGAATCGGATTGTTTTTGTTATTGTTTGAAACCTGTTGCACACCTACCATTATCGGCAGGTTGCAATCTTAAACTGAATTTTAATTTCTTACAGAACTGCACTAACTTTAATTGAACTTAATAAAAAAAGTTCATCTGCTCTATTGCTTTCGCTTTGTAAAATAGAAAGAGCTCTTTTGGGAGCAAGTTCATGTTTTTGCTTTATTCTTTTCAGCTGATATTCAATTCCGCATTGGTTTAAGAGATTTATACCGCGCAGAAGATCATTTGGAGTCGCAAATAGATACAACAATCGGCTTTCTTTTTTTTCTGACTTTTGATAAATATATTCGTTTTCAAGGAAAATTTTATTCAGACCAATGTTCGTTTCCCAATGGATAGATTCATTTGCACTGGTAAAAAAATATCCGTTTTCGTTGAGAGAGGATAAAATTTTTTCGGTTACTCTTTTTTTGTTGGTTTCATTGAAGTAAATCATCACATTGCGACAGAAAATGATGTCGAAATCCCTTACTGGCCAGTTATCAAGTAGATTAAGAACTTCAAAATCGACATAATAGAGCAATTCAGGTTTGAGCTGGTAAAGATCGTTATCGTATCTGGTAAAGTATTTGGTTTTGATTTGATTGCTCAGATAACGAATTTCATGAGCATTAAAAATACCCTTTTGGGCCTTAAAAATTGCTTCTGATGATATATCGCTGCCAAGAAAACTAAGGTTCCATTGCGAAGGAGAATTGAGGTATTCAAAAATGGTAATCATTATCGAAAAAAGTTCTGCGCCGGTTGAACAGCCTGCAGACCAAACTTTAAGCCTGTTATCTCTACTCAATTCGGCTTTTTTTATCAGTTCGGGCAAAACATGATCTGTAAGAATTTTATGGTGGGCCGGGTGTCGAAAAAACCAGGTTTCATTTGTAGTTAAAACATTTAGAAGTTCGCGTCGCAGGTTTATATTTGCTTTGCAACCCAGAATTATATCGTGAAGGGTTCTACATTCAAACTTTTGAATCAAAGGCGCGAGCCTGTTTTCAAGCTGTTTGAATTTCTCTTGTCCAAAGCTGAGTCCATACTCATGACTTAAATAGGAACTGAATTCCCTCAGATCTTTTTGAGAGAAACGTTTTTGCATATATACTTTCTCTTAAAAATATTTTGTGCTTTGTGGAAAAACCCGCCCGGAAATTATCTGCCAGGTTGGTCTCATTTTACCGCGTATTTCAGCGGCACACCTTTCGCATACGAGTCTCTCGGTATTGCGATAGCGTAGATATTCGTTGTTTTCGATATCGTATTCTTTTATTTTAAGGCAAAGCGGACACCTGTCTTGCATGCAAATAATAATAACATATAGCCTCAATCAGTTTCAATACTATAAATCAGGGTCCAGGGCAATCACATTAAAAAATTTTCGGGTGTCGGGGTCGGAATCGGAACTCCCTTTTCGAAGGCTTCTGAAATGGTTTTAAAATTTCGATACCGAGTAGCGATGTCGATAGCGATAGCGAAAATTGTTCTTTGAGAATTGCTGCGGTGAATAAGGATATGCCTGTATGGTTTTTAAAAGTTCTGGTAAAATTCTGTAGAAACAACAGTATCCTGCCAGGTTAGAACCAGGTAAGAAGCCAGTTCATAACTGCTGTTATTGAGACCCATGCGTGGTAGGGTTTCATCATATAGTTTACGTCTGGTTGGGGGGCGATAAAAACCGGTTCCCAGTGGCTGAACATCTTTATTTATTCTCAGCTTGATTTCAGAACCATAAATTCTATGAACCATATGTTGCATTTTTGAGTGTTCCAGGCCCACACCACTGCTTTCACAAAGTGATGAGCGTCCAATTTCATTATAGATTTTGGTATAGTCAGGCCCGGCATAAAAAACATTGTTTCTTTTTGCGCATGAAATAAACATTGCATTGGTTGTCATTTCGGGGAAATAGAGGAAGTCACCCGGACTGTCATCGACCACATCAGGATTAAAATTTTCGGCATCACCATCGCCAGGAATATTCATTTTCTGGCGTAAATCTTTTAAAAGTTTGTAAACCCCAAAGTCAATGTTTTTTGCTTCGTCGCTTAGTTCGCCATCTTCTTCGGGGTCATATTTTTGAGCGTATTCAGTCCATATCTTTTTCGATATTTCATCAAAATCGTTAAAGTCGAACTTTCCATCTTTATCGTTATAAAGTTCGGTAAATTTTTCGGTCAGATCATCTTCAACAGAACCATCTATTTTATAACGGCTGAAGAAGTCTTCTATGCCTGCTTTAAAGTCTTCTTCTGTGGTAGCAGTAGTTTCGATAATACCGGAAATGTTGTGTTGCAAAGTATTTTGTTCTGCTTCCGTTTCATCGGTTATGCTGGCGGCGAGTTTATATTTCATGAACGGGTAAAGCTCATTTTCGAAACAATCAACCGGGCTTCGGTAGTCGTAAACTACTCTTTTGCCCGCTACTACAGTTGCAGCAACATGATTTCTAAAATCAGAAGAATCAATATCGTCTATAAGTTTTGCTTTCACCTCGCTGCGATAATCGCTGCTTGTTAAGGCATTTTTTCCAGATTCATAATCTTGAGGAAGTCCGTAACGTTCTTCTATTATGTCAGGATTGCCCGCCTGATTGAAATCTCCTGCGACAAAAACATTTTCAGGGGTAACAATATGTAGATCTTCCGGGGGGTTGCCTTTGATAATAACGTCCGTTTCAGCATATATCATTCCATTGAAATTTGACGGCACTGAAACGTTTCCGGGTCTAATATTATCGCCAAAGTCGAGTAATACTGACTTGAGCTTATCATTTCCTGTTCCTGTCCATCCATTGGGGACCTTGTAGTTTCTCTGATAGTTGCTGTCAGAAAAAGTTTTTGCAAAAAATAAGCCACGACCAGGCTTTTGCGCCTCAGATTTATAATAATCAAAAGGAACAGAGTCCAGGGGGATTGAAACCCCGGCATGCTTATCTTTGATCCAGTCGCTTAGTTTTTCCTGTAGTTCTTCGGAAAATTTAGGGATAGATTCGCGCATTTCTTCAGGATATTCGCCATATTTTTCAGCATGAGCCGAACTGTATTGTCCATTTGTCGGGAAATGTGAGTTTGCAGGTAAAACCATGTCGGGGCCGGGTAACCCAGGTTTGTCTCTGAACCTTGCCCTGATAGGACTGAAGAAGAAAATGCCACCGGCACCACTTATAATTGCGTTCATGTCGGCAAGTTCCTGGGTTGTGCCGGGGCTGACGGGGTTGTGCCCACTCATTAGAATTTGTGAAATTTCTACGCCCCGATGACCGTAGAGGTGTCCGGTTGAAAAAACGTTTTTGTTATTTTTTCCAGGTTGGCCGTATACGAGTGATAAGAAGCCGCCGTCATACATAAGAAATTCACGTGCGGGGAAGCGGCGGTTAACAACTACCATAACCTTCTTTACACTGTCTTCAAATCTTCCGAGGGATTCAATGAGCAAATACGAGTGGCTTTCATCAATATTAAGTGTATCTTCATCGTCTTCAAATGGAATTCTGCCAACTCTTACTTTGAAAGTACCGTCGCCGATGCTACCGGAATAGGTACCTTCTGAGTTCGAGTCTATAGAGAAATTATGAGAAGATAGACTGCTAAGAACCTGCTTGTTATCAACTTTTTCCTGCCATTTCAGTTTTTTTGATACTTTGTGAGTCTGAAAAGAATAATTATATGATAACTCGGCTAAAGTCGCGGCTATTCCAGCTTCAGCAATTGAAAGGGCTTTAGCCTTTCTGCTGGTTTGTATCGTAGTTTGGATTCGGTGAGAAGTGAAAATCTGTAGACCGGCTATAACAAGCATTAACACAATAGCCATGCCAATCGCTGTTATGATTGCAGAACCCATTCGATTCTTTTGTTTTCTAAAAATCATTGAGGTTGTGCGCCTCTTTCTTTTACAGAAATCAAAGTTTCAGCCGAATATTTGTGTTGCGAATCTTTTTTATCTGTACGGCTCATCTTAAGTTTAATATATAAGTTCCCTGATCTGGAAGCATCTGGATCTTTTAATCTATAAAAAAGACATTCTTGGATACCATCAAGCATGGGTCTTATCTTTATCTCAGCGTGAATTGGCTGTCGTTTATTATCAAAAGGTAACATTTCTCGACATAGTACCCAGGGGCTTTCGGGGTCGGTATCATCTTCTTTTTCAAGAAAGTATCTTATTCTTTGCTGGGTATAGTTAAAAGTGCCGTCGGGCAGGTCTATAGGGTCTATGGTGAAATCATAGCTGACCTTGGTAAACATTAGATAATTAGATGGATCATCAGTTTGGAAGCTTGCAAGTTGAGGCCCGGTTAATGTAGGGGGAAAGTTTTCGTCTATATAATTAGATTCTCTGACATCTTCGGTAATTCTCAGTAAAATTCGGTCAAATTCATCATTTATTTGTTGATTGGCCATAATTTCGGCGGCTTCATGTCGACTTTGGCGATAAACATAAAACAAAGCGGTTGCCAGCAGGGAAAAAATTATAAGCCCCACCATCAATTCTATAAGGTTAAATCCTCTTCTCATATCAATCTTTCTTGAATATAGCAGTACTGAAATTTAGCAGGTGCTGTTTTCGATCTTTACCTTCATATTTGATTGTAAATTTGAATAGTTGTAAAAGTGGATGATTGATTGAATCAGCATCATTTTTATTGGCAACTGGAGAAATATCTACATTTTCAACCTGGTATTCAATACCGTTAACAGTTTGGGTTTTCATTTCGTCTTTGTTTTTTATCTGCCACTCAAAGGTTTTTTTCTGTTTGTCAGGGTCTGAATCATACTGATCTGCTTCAAGCAGGTCGAATTTACAGGCTCTTGCCATTTCTTGAATTTTTTGTCCGACAAAGGCGGCTTGAGAGTGATCTCTTGTTGAAGTAACCGCCTGGGTTTTAGTATTAATTACTTTTAGAGATGGAATTATTATAAGTGCCAGGAGCAAGACTCCAATCATTATTTCGACCATGGACATGGCTCTGTTGTTAATTAAACTAATCATTGTAAATAATAAATTCACGTCTTTTTTTCAGATAGTCAGCAAGGTCGGGCTTCAGGCTTGCATAAATCATCATTAGAGGTTCGCCCGCCAGAATTTTTTCCCTGACTGTGCTGCTTCCCAGAAGGGTGTCAATAGCTTCAGCTGCAGCCGGATTACGAAGCGGAACCCTGTCAGGGTATAGTTCCCATAATGCTTTTAAGATTCCTATGCCGGTAAGGAAGGGCTCGTAAGAGATTTTATCGGTAATAAAAATTTCAATTCCAGAAGTTTCTTTACCGGAAAAAAGACCGTAATAAGGTTTTAATTTTATTGGAATAAATTTTACTCCGGGCAATTTATGCTTTTGCAGTTTTTTAGCCAATAGCTCTCCGTCTATCCAGGGGGCGAGAATATAATGGAAAGGTCTTGTAGTTCCAACACCGGTTGAAAATACTCCAAGTTCGCCCAGGAATCCAGTGGTCGCATAATAATAAGGTGAGTCGGGTTCGGGAATATGGTTAGAGGGTGGAAACCAGCATAAGCGGGTTTCTTCATAAGACATGTCACGAGAGTAGCCTTCTAAGCCCACTACTGTAAGATCTGCTCCCAATCCGAATACTTTGTTGAAATAAAGTGCCAGTTCACCAATCGTCATTCCATAAATCAAAGGAACCGGATATACGCCAAATCGGCTTCTTAAAGATGTTTCCAACACCGGACCCGCAATCTTTGTGCAATTTATAGGGTTGGGGCGATCGAGCAAAATAACCGGAAGCTCAATTTCGTTTGCAAGATCCAGAAATTGAGCCAGTATGGTTATATATTTGAAATATCTGATCCCTATATCTTGAACATCTATCACCAGCAGCTCAACATTTTGAAAGGCATCTTCTGGTGGCCGATCTAAAGGATCATTAATCTGATAAATTAAAGCATTTGTCAGGGCGTCACGTTTGCCTTTACGGTTCTGCAGAGGTATGGTTTCTCTAAAATCTCTGTCTGAAGTAAAAATTATCTCAATTTTTGCAGCTTTTGCCAAACGGTCGATTGAATGATTAAGATTTTTATCGTAAGCTGTTTTAGAGGTTAACAGGGCAATATTCTTCCCTCTGACCATTTCCGGATGTTGGGTCGCTAAGACGTCAAGGCCGGTAGTGACAAGAGGTGCAGAATTTATAATCGGGGTCGCAAAAAATATGCATATCGATACGAGAAAAATAAATACTGGAAAAATATGCCCGTTCCTCTTTATCATAAAGTTATTGTAATTGAATATTCTGGCGTCTTCAACAAATTAAGCGACAATTTCAAAAATATGGGAGAATTTCAATGATCAGGCAACCTGTAGTTTCGGGAAGATTTTACAAGAATGATAAAATCGAGTTGTTAGATGAGATCGAATCCTGTTTCAACCATGAGCTTGGTGTAAAAGAGGACGAAATTGGAATCAGAGGTAAGCTGAAAGGGCTGATTCTTCCTCATGCCGGATTCATGTTCAGCGGTCCGCCGGCTTCTTATGGTTTTACAAGGCTAAAGCTCGAAAAACCTCTGCCCTCCAGAGTTATTATATTGGGGCCCAAGCATACTCATTTTGGTGAAGATTATGCCGTAAGTAATGCGGATTACTGGCAGACTCCATTAGGCAATGTAAGGGTTGATAAGGATTTTTGTAAGGAACTTTGTGAAAAGATAAATCAGTTTAAACTAGATGAAGCCGCTCATCAGTTCGAGCATTCTATTGAGGTGCAGTTACCATTTTTACAAAAGATTTATGGCGATAAAGATTTTTCTATTGTTCCAATTGCAATTGCTTATAACAGTTTTGCATCTGTTCGCCATGCTTTTGAAGAATTCAGGAAATTTTCAGGCGAGAACGATGCTGATGATACTCTTATTATTGCCAGCTCTGACTTCTCTCATGATACCCCCAGAGAAAAGGCCTATAAACTTGATGCAGAAGTAATTGAAATTATAAAAGGCCTGACTGCGCAAGAATTTTATGATTTAATTGTATCTGAAGACCGCAGTGTGTGTGGCTTAATGTCCATAAGTGCCCTGATGGTTGCCTTGAAGGGCAAACCCGTAAAAGCCAGGCTGCTTAAATATTCAACTTCTATGGATGTCATGCCTCACGAGCGTGGAGTTGGTTATGCGGCAATGGCATTTGAGGAAAGTGTATGACACCACTTGAAATAGGTATTCTGGCAGGAATAATGTGGGCTTTTGCTCTCGTTGTCTGGACTCTTGCTGAAATAACCGGCGGAGAGCCCAGTCCTTTGCTGCTACTTATTGCCTATATTTATGAAGGATTTAATTTCACCCCGAGAGGCATTCTTATCGGTGCCTCCTGGGCTTTTGCCGACGGCTTTATTTCAGGTTATGTAATAAGTTTTATTATTAAGTGGTTTTTCTTTTAGTTAAAAATCAAAACTGCCGTATATTTCCAGTTTTCTTTCTCGAAAGTAGTTGTGAATCCTGTCTCCAATTGAGGCATAAACTCTGCCTGAATCAAATTTATAGCTTAAATGAATCAATGCTCCGGCACCATTGTCGCTTATTCGCTCATCAGTTTCAAATTTGTAGTTGTTGCTGATAAAATTGGTGTCAATTCCCCACCACCATCGAGATCCAATAGATCTTTCCCATGAAAGGGTTAATTCGCCGCCTCTGAAGTCTGAAGGTGCCCAATATGGCAGCACTTTGTTTGAGTTGTCAAATTGTTGTTCGTAGCCCATCTGGATGAGTTTAAGGGTCATAGAAAGGAATGGAGCGCCTTCACGGTAAATGTAATGTAATAGTTCCGAATCATAGCGGCGTCTTAGGTTCCCATCTGATAAATCTGTTGCGGTAATTGTCTGAATTACTCTTGTTCTCGGGTTTAAATCACCGTATAATGTTATTTGATGGTTTGTTTCGCTTAATTTAGCTCTAACCGTCTGCAGATTCTCTTTAAAAGTTTGTTTGCTGGTTGACAGGGCAATATGAAGGTTTTCGCTTCCTGTTATAAACTGCCCACTGTAGCCAGTTAGGCTATCCTTTCCAGAAAAAATTTCTGGAGCTATGCCAATCGAGAAGCTTGTATTTTCGTCAGATTTGTAATCAAAAAAGGATGATAAGATCTGGGTATTGGTTTCCTGGCCATTATCTTCATACATCCAGTTCTCATAGCGGTAAATTCCTGTAAGCTTTTGATAGGTGGTTGAAGGAAATCTACCTTCTATAGAAGATATTACTTCAGAAAGCCCCCGATCGTCTTCTCTTATGGTTAAACCCAACTGAGCTTCATTTTTCAATAATCTACGATAGGCTGCAAGTCCATGTTGCATATCATCTGCTATGGTTGACTCTGAATGAAGCTGATTAAATAGCTCTTTGCTGTAATTAAATTCGCCTTTATGATAATGAACCATTGCAAGACCTACTTTAGCCTCACGATTTTCAGGATCTATTTTTAGAGCCATTTCGTAAAATCTTTGAGCTTCCTGCAACTTCCCCTGTGTTGACCTGAGTTCGGCAAGTTCAAGGTAGGCCTCGAGTTTTGATGGTTCTCTGGTCAACTTTTCAATTGCCAGGTCTCTTTGAATTGCCTGCAGACTTCTAAGTTCTTTGCTAAGATTGTCAGGGCTCTCTTTCCCGGGTAATAGAAGGTCATATGGCTGAGCATAAAGATTGCCCGCCACCATAATCAGGCAGCATAAAATTATTAAATTTTTCAAGCGCATGCCTGATTAGTATCGGCACTCAGAGTCGAAATCTGCATAAAAAAAAGACCGGAAAATTCCGGTCTTTTTTATTTTAGCGTTAAATTATTTTCTTTTATTGCTTGAACCTTCTTCTTCGGCTCCCTGCATTTTCATCTGCTTAACTCTTTCTTCCATTTTTTTCTTGATTTCTTCAAGTTTGGCTTTGGGAACGTTAAGATTTATTGCTACAGTTTTGCCTTCTGATCCAATTTTTACCATATTAAGAACTTCAACAGCTTCCGGGGCCTGACCGGCAAACATTTTAAGCATTGCAAGGAAGCCGTTTAGAGAAGTCATTACAGTGTTAACGTTTTCTTTCTTGTCAACTTCACCGTTAAAAATGAATTCAATGTTTTCGCCATGGTTAAAAGAGAAGAAGAAATAATCCAGGGCGGCTAGAGGTGCTGCTTGAGGATTGGCTTTTACCTTTTCTTTCAGTTGGGCTGGAATAAGGCCGGCACCACTTACAGTAGCATTTTTGTCAATTTTTTTGAGAATTTGGTAAAATTCTTTTTTGGCAGAAACATTTTTGCCTTCGCCAAGTTTAACGTCTTTGACGGCCATAACGCCAGGTTCAGCACCAACAACAGCTGTAGAGCTGTCAAGAAACAGGCCGTAACCTTCTTTTTTGTCTTTGGGAACAACTGCATCAAAACCATTGATTTTAGTTATATTTACTTCTTTGGCAGCTTTTTCGTCTTTTTTGATGGATTCCAGAATTTTTGTGGAATTGAAGGTTCCATCAAAGAGCGCTCCGGCCATTTGACCAGGTTTTTTTGGATCAATCTTGCCGCTGGAAAATACAACTACTCGTTTCAGGTTTTCCATAGGATTGAAACCAGTATTTTTGACAAATTCGTCAAAAGCTTTTTTCTGTTTTGGCGATTTTTCAAGATTTGCCATCAAAGCTTTTTTAGCAGCTGGGGTAGATAGAATTTTATTTATATTTACCTGAATAACAAAATCAGCCTCTTGTGGAATTAGCTGAAAAAGGTCTGCTGAAAAAACCGACGAACCGGTAAAAGCTACTAATAATAAAGTCGCTAATATAAGCTTTTTGAACATAAAAGAAAACTCCTCTTCAAATTATTATTGATTTCCAAGGTAGAAATCCACTTGTATAATAGCCTTGCTCCGCAAAGAATGTCAAGAGTATAAAATCAATCTCCATACTTATCTTAATTGCAAAACTAAGTGCAGTTTGACCTGTGTTGTTTTGCATTTTAAATTGTGTTAATTTCGCGAATTATTTTGGTTTGAACTTTATTTTGACTAATTTAAAAATTTCTTTTGAAATTTTTGTGATTGAACTGCTGCCATTTTCTATTTAAATGGAATGGTCAAGTAAAAATAGACACTTTTTTAAGCGGCCTTTCTCAAACTGTTTTCTGAAGCCACATCCATTGGGGATTTATAGTTGATGTATGAATGACCTCTGTAACAGTTGTAAAACATGTAAATATATCTAAATACCCTGAAATAATTTTTGAGTCATTAAATTTTGCTTGAATTGTTTTTAATAGCGAATTTGAGCAATGTACTGTTTTCACCCATTGGGTGATTTGAAAAAAAATATTTTCTAACGGCTCGTTACGAAGAGGCATTTCAACGCTACGCATCTACGCCTTCTCGATTTTCTTGCTTTAAGCTCAACTCCTGATATTCGAGAAACCCTCAAGAATCGCCTTCCATGGCGATCTTGAAGGTCGGGAAACCTCCTGTTTACCGACTCGAAATTCAGGGGCTCGCTTTCAGAGAAAATCGGAAGGCTCCGACACCTCCGCTTATGAAAAGCCTCTTCTCCACTTACGGTCACCAAAGCCGCTTCAAAATAGAAGAACAGGTGCTTGCGAATTTTTCGCCGCCTAAGTTACATTAGCGTAGCAATTGCCTGATGGAGATTTTATCGAAAATTTTCATTTAAAACTAGAAAAACCTTTTGGAATATGTTTTAGTAAAGATATCCCGACCTAAACTAAATCACCCAAAAGGTTTATTATGAAAACAATATCATCTCCGTTGCTTCCTTTCAAGCTTTCTTCTACTGATGAAAAAATTACTTCTCATTCAGGTCTATGCTTATTTGGTGAATTTCTTCATTCACAGGCGCTTTCCGAGCTAGTTGATCATCATGTATTATCATCTAAAAGCAATCGCAGTTATAAGCCTTCAGATTTTATAGTTCCACTATTGCTGATGCTGCATGGCGGTGGTCGCTATATAGAGGACCTTCGCGAAATCGCTCATGATAAAGCCTTGCTGGAGCTTTTGCAGACATGTAAAGTTCCCAGCAGCAGTGCAGTAGGCGACTGGTTGCGTTTTATCGGAAATAAAAAATGCGGTCTTTCAGGCCTTTCTCAGGTTAATAAAGTCATAAATAAAAGAGGCTTACAACACATTAAGAAATTAGAATACACTTTGGACATTGATGCAAGTCAGGTTGCCGCTGAGAAGAAGGCAGCAAAAATAACCTACAAAGGTGTAAAAGGCTTTATGCCAATTCTTGGTCATATTTCTGAAACAGGAATGATAATAGCAGATGAATTTCGTGAAGGTAATGTCAGTCTTGGAACAAGAAACCTCGAGTTTATTAAACAATGTTGCAGAAATATGCCTCGCAGGCAAAGGATCAGGCGTCTAAGAGCAGATAGCGCAAGCTATCAAGCAAGCATTTTTAACTGGTGTGAAAAGAATAATATTAAGTTTGCTATTGGTGGTCGCATGGATGAAGCTGTTAAAACCATAATCAGAGAAAGAGATGTGAGTGAATGGCAAAAATACCAGAATGATTCCAGCATTTTAAAAATAACTCATTGTATGCAAAAAACAAAAAAGGCCTTTGACATAATAATCATCAGAAGGCCATGGCAACCCGATCTATTCGATGAAGAAGCAGATGACAGTTCCAGATATTTTATAATAGCTACTAATATAAAAGGGGATCCTGAAAAGATAATCAAATGGTATAACCAGCGTGGTCAGGCAAGTGAAAATCGCATTAAAGAACTTAAGATCGGTTTCGGTATGGAATATATGCCTTGCGGGGAAACAAGAGCAAATGCGGTGTATTTTCGAATCGGTGCCATAGCTTACAATCTTTTCAGACTATTTAAAATTGCAGCTTTGCCGAAGAAATGGGAAAAACATCAGGTTCAAACTATACGTTGGAAATTTTATCAGACTGCCGGGAAGCTTATAAAGCATAGCAGGCAAGTGTGGTTAAAAGTCGAAAGTTATTGTTTTAATGTGTTTCAGGAGGAGAGAGCTAGAATTAGAAAGTTTGCTTTGGCGGCTATCTAAAAAACAAAAACGAGTTAATAAAAAAACAAGGAGGTCTTTAACGGTTTCGCATGCCTGAAAATACGCAAAAGCTATGAATAAAGAGAGTTTTCAGGCGTAAATAACTAAATTATATAAATTTCAATTCTATCTACGATAAAAAATCCCAATTTTCAGGACATTTTTATCGCAAAACAGATAGAAAACTCATAAGAAGAAACGAAAAAAATTCTATCGCTATTTTTGGGGTTTTCCGAAAACTTGACGAAGACAAACATTAAAATTTACAATACATAAATATACTTAATATAGAGGAATTGAGGATGAATGCAAGCAAAGTGAAATACCATAGATTCTATCTTTTATTATTTGTTTTTTTTTATAATTTCTTTTGAAGCTGTGGGCGAATCTTTACCAGAAAGCTTCTATGATTTCCAAAAATTAAAGTTTGATGAAATCAAGCACCGTCTTTCGAAAACTAAAGACGAACAACTACCAACAGCACTCAAAGTAATAGAAAACCTTAGATTTTTAAGTTTGCATGGTGAAGCAAGCTTTAGCACAGAACAAACTAATTGGCTAAAAAACTATGTAATTAAACGACTCAAACAATCACCAAAAGTCTCACTTAAAAAATCTGATAAGTTTCCTGTAAAAGTTCCTGCACGCAAACTGGAAATCAATGGTTTCAAAATCCGAGTTCCCCAGTGGTTTAAGTCAAAGCAAAAAATCTTTATTAATGATTTTGGTCCGCAAAAAGAAGCTGGCGTATTATTTCCGACCATATGGGCTAAATACCACCCAGAACATCTCTTAAAGAGTGTCCGCCTTTTTGTTAACGGCCAAGAGAAAAAGAATTTAGTAATTGGTGCAAAAACAATTATCTGGCAACCAATTTTAAGCAAGAAGTCATTATTCAAGTTTGGGCGTTATAAGGTCAAGCTACAGCTGATTGATAAAACAAACAACAAAATCGAAAAAATCTGGTTCTTTACTGTTGGAGAAAAATCTTTTAACCCAGAAGAAATTCCTTCAGACAGCCATATGGTGAAAGAATTTTCAATTGCTGCAAGCGAATTAATCTCTAGTCATGATTCAACCACAAAAATCAGAGTAATTATCTATCAGACAAAAGATGGCCGTATTTTTGAAAAATATTTACTAACACAAAGTGGCGTTAGTTTAGAAACAAGAAATTTAAAGCTTTTAAATGATAGTTTGACGAGAAAATCCTTACGAGATGATTTACAAATCCTGCCTTTAACAGATCGTGCCTTTCCCGGTAATAAGCTCAACTTTCATTGCAGCTATAATGGCCCAGGGGAAGTACTTGAATCACTATATTCGCTGAAAGGAATAGAAGGGCCTTGGGTTTCAGGTTCAAGTCATGTAAAAATCTTAAAACAAGATTTTTTTAGAATAAATTTTAAGAAAAAAATTAAAAAGAAAGACCCTTTAAACGAGGGTGAATTTATCACTTTCTGGATAAAAGCCGAGAAAACAGTAAACCCAATCATTCCAAAGTTGGAATTTAATAAAGAGCACAATTATGTTTTTACAAATAAAAATTCGGGTATATTGCCTTTTTATCGTAATTTAAAAATTAGAGGCATCTCAGAAAAGCTTAAAGAAGGTGAAAAATTTTCATTATTAAAAGATGGAATTTTAAATATTGCTGAATTCAGAGCAAAAATTATTAATTCCAGTGGTTCAGTGGAATTAAAAGATGCCATTGCCACAAGAACCGAGATAATCTTTGACACCCCAGGATTTATCGAAATTACACAGACTCTGAAAATGACTTATTCATATTCTTCAGAGCAATATGACTTTGAAATGACCGATGAGAAATCTACTTTAAATGCCTGGTTTAAAGTGAAGGGTGAATGTAATTTCATTAAATATCCAACAATCGGGCTAATTTCAGGAACTGAAGTTTTTGCACAAGTAGATAAATTTAAAATTGTAATTAACGGAAAAAAACGTGTTTTTCAAAAGACTGAAGACTTACAACGCCCCTGGGTTCTTTTGTCCTCGCAGCATGATTCTTCAATGGTGCCTATAAAAGTTAATGAACTTGTATTTTCCATAAAAAATGAGCATTCAAGATTCTACTATAATGAATTTGGTTTTGAAATCGGTTGTAGTTTAACAGAGGAAACTCTTTTTTCAGAGCCAACTCTTTTTGCCAGATTAAATTATGACAAGGTAATTTTAACGAATTTGCCTAGCTTTAAAGTTTTTCCAAGGGAAACTGCTTTTTGTCAGGGAATAATTGCCCTGGAGAACCTAACAACGATGTATGAGGGTTCTCCTAAAAATTTCAGTTTAAACATTTACCCTATGGAAGGAATGGGAAGTGGCACCTTAACCCCTGTAGAAAACAATCTGGAAATTTTAGATTTTTACCATACACCCAAAGCTGAAAGCGTATATTGGTATGGAATTCCGGTTTTCAATAAAAATCAAAAAACCGAAACCGAAAATAATGAGCTTAAATTTAAATTTGATCCATTATGGGGGCCGGGTAATTATGAGCTAAATGCTGATGCTTTAATTGAAATCACAGATGATTTTGAAGGCAGCTTTCTTGTAAAAGTAAAGGAGAAAAAACAGATAAAGGTACTACCTGGCTTAAAAATTCTTTCTCCGATAGAAGAACTGGCTTATCCCTTAAACGCAAGAATTGAAGTTAACACAAGTGTGGATGATGAAATTGAAAAATTAAAGAATATCCAATGGTTTATTAATGGCAAGGAATTTACGCCACCTGATCCGGAGCAACCATTTCATTTAAAGCTGACTCATTCGGGAAACTGGTCAATTGAAGCCCGGTTAAAAATTGAAAACAACGAAGAAACAGATCCGACCGAACTGGTTGATAAAGTCGAGTTTACGGTGCAACCTTTGCATATCTCTTTAACTCCTGCTAAAAAAGTTTTTCCTTTAAATCAATCTTCCGGTATTGAGGTCAGATTGAATGTAGAACTTAATGATGAAAAAGTGGAAAAACCCGGGGAAATTTTTACCTGGCAGGAAGATTGGGTTAATGCAGTAATAGACCCTGTTGCATGGGATTCAGTTATTTCCCCGGAAAATTGTGCGACTGCAGAGTCAAATCCTGAAAGTTTCTTAACAGAGATTGATTTTTCTAACAATGGTGCAATAACCTTACTGGCGACTGTTACTATGCGGCTAGTCGGAGCTGAGAAGCTGTTTAATGTAAAAAATCCCGGTTTTGAAAAAAATATGAAGAACCTGTTTTCACCTTTCCGGTGACAAGAGCCGACCTGTGGGCCGTACAAATGGGCGAAACAACCAATATTGAGAAGCATTT
>JBNJGH010000046.1:0-24243 GCA_051747585.1 Candidatus Rifleibacteriota bacterium | reverse complement strand
TGCAGGTTCATTTTTCGTTCTGGTAAAATGCCCCGAAGGTAGAACTTCAATGGAATTTACCATGGAATTGATGGATAAATGTGGAGTGGTAACTACTCCGGGGTCGGGATTCGGCGCTTCAGGCGAAGGTTATGTAAGATTCGCTCTGACCCGCGATGTCAGTGCGATAAAAGAGTTGGAAAAGAGATTGGTTCAAATAAACCTTTAAACACTTAAAAACTCTTCTTTACATTTGTCGCGTCTAAATTATATTATTGAGTTAGTACATAAATAAAGTCTGGAGAAATTAGAGGATGGCTGTAAGTTTAACCTGTCCCTCATGTGGCAATATTATTAATCAGGCAACAAAATCTCCCCAGATGGTGGTTTGTCCGGCCTGCAACTCTACTCACCTTCTTACCAACGGCAAAATGGAAGATGTTGGAAAATCAGCAGTTCTAACCGATATGCCCAGTATTTTTGAGATATACAAAAAATACAAGTATCAGGATTGGCGTTTTACTCCGGTTGGAAGAGTTCGTTACGACTATGGCGATGGTTGGTGGGACGAATGGTTCGTCAGAGGTGATAGTGGCAAAGAATCATGGGTTTCCGTCGATGAAGGCGATATTGCAATTGAAACTCTGGTTAAAAAAAATGTTCCCTTGCCGGCTTTTGAAGAAATAAAAGTTGGTGGCGCAATTATGATCAACCGTCAGCGTATGACTGTAGTAGAAAAAAACACCTGTACTATGGTTGGTGCTCAGGGCGAGTTGCCTTTTAGAATTATTCCTAATGAAACTTATAACTATATTGATTTGCTCGGACCAAAAAGAACCTCTTTTACAATTGAATATCAGGAAAATGAAATAGATTGTTACAAAGGTGTCTGGGTCGATCCCTTTGAGATTGTTGAGGTCTAAGTATGGATAAGGCTAACAAGCCGGGACTTAAATCTATTAAATGTACGCAATGCGGCGGCTCGATTGAGATTCGCGGTGGTCATAATGTTAGGTCTATCGTTTGTCAGTATTGCGGTTCTTGTCTTGACACAAAAGATGAATTCAAGGTTCTGCATCAGTTTTTAAACAAAAAACGCCCATTTATGCCGATGAAAATTGGCCTGAAAGGCAAGCTTAAGGGCATTAATTTTACTGTTATCGGCGTGTTGCAAATGGAGCAGCGAGAATTCGGCGAAATTTATCGCTGGCTCGAATATCTCCTTTTCTCTCCGACTCACGGTTATGTCTGGCTTATATTTGAAGACGGGCACTGGGTAATGCTTCATGAGGTAAAGGATATGCCCGAAGAGCATGTTGATCTGGCTATGCCACGAAAATCTACCTTCAAAGTAAGAGACAAAACCTTTAAAGTTTTTGAGTGTTCAACTGCTCAAATCAGCTATGTCGAAGGAGAGCTTACCTGGCAGGCCAAAGCCAAAGAAAAAGTCAGATATCTTGATGCAGTTTGCCCGCCATATATGTATTGTCTTGAAAGACGCGGAACTGAAGTGGAATATTTCTGGGGTGAATATGTTCCCTACGAAGAAATAAATGAAGCTTTCAAAATTAACAGTTTTGAACCGACCGGCGTTTTTTCATGCCAGCCTTTCAAAATTTCACCAATATTTGAGAGCTTGTCAAAAGGAGCGGCAGTCGCTGCAGGTCTTGCTCTGTTACTTTATTTCATTGTTTCCAGCAATGGGAACGTCATTTTTTCTGAAAGGATTGGTGCTGAGGTCTTTAAAAACGGAAAGGTTTCTAAAGTTTTCAAGGCTGAAGATCCTGATGCGCTTTACGGGATAAGATTACACACACCCACTTTAAACGATTGCTGGAGCTATTACGATATTAATGTCATCGATGAAAAAGAAAAAAACAGCTATTTCCAAATGCCGGCTTATCTTGAGTTCTATGATGGCTATGAAGGCGGTGAGTATTGGCGCGAAGGCTCTACAGAGGTGACTTCATATTTCAAGGTTCCAGACAAAGGTGGTTTTAAACTTGCCATGTATGGTGAAGGTGGAAAATATAACAGTCCCCAGAAAAACTTCTCCCTTTCTAAAACTCTTGTCGAGATTAGAAAAGGCGTTGTTCAGGGCCATTATACTTTGATCTGGTTTTTTATCAGTTTGTTACTTGCGGCACCCTATTTCCTGCTAAGATGGTCTTTTGAGGGCAGGCGCTGGGCTGACGACGACGACGATGAGGATGATTGATTATGAGTAAGCTTACCTGGATTTTTGCCGGAGTTTTTTCGGTTGTATCAATTTTTGCTGTGGCTACCGACCTGTCTTCACCCGAGGGGTTCAGCGATACCCCCAAAATCAATAAGACAAGAAATGTTAGAGAACGTAGTGTTTACGTTCATGGTAGACACCGTGGCTTTATGCATGGGAAGTAATCTGAGAATTTAAAATTTTCAGCAAAATTTAGACTAGAAAAGTTTGGAGTTTTAAAATTATGGAAACACAAGTTGCTACTGGATTAGCTTGGATGCCAATGCTTTCGACTCTGGCCTATACTGTTTTAGGTCTTGTTATTTATTTGATTGCTTTCTGGTTAATTTGTAAAGTTTCTCCTTTCTCAGTGAGAAAAGAAATAGAAATCGATCAGAATACTGCGCTGGGTATAATTATTGGTGCGGTAATGCTTGGCCTGTCAATTATCATTGCTTCTGCAATGCATTAATTAATACAGTATTAACAAAAATACTCCAGCGGCAAAGCAGGACTCGTTAGCTTAAAAAAATTGCGTTTGTTGCGAATCCTTCTGTTTTGCCGTTGGCTATTCTCTGCATATTCATAGAAAGGTTAAAGCAAGTTGCAGATATATCTTTTATTTTCAGTATTTTTAATAGCAGTTTGCGGCCTTGTTTATGAATTATTGGCAGGAACTATCTCAAGTTACCTGGTTGGCGATTCTGTTTATCAGTTTTCGCTGGTAATTGGTCTTTTTATGACCTCGATGGGTTTGGGATCTTTTTTATCGCGCTTTATTAATCGCAAACTTCACGACTGGTTTGTTTTTATAGAGGTTATGACCGGCATAATTGGTGGGTCGAGTGCGATAATTCTATTTTTTGCCTTTTCCTATATTGAGAATTATACTCCTTTTTTGTTTATAATCTCTGTAGTGGTTGGTACATTTATCGGACTTGAAATACCTGTAATTTTAAGAATTCTAAAAGAAAATTCAAGTCTGAAAATTCTTTTCTCAAATGTTTTAACAGCCGATTATATTGGTGCGTTATTCGCTTCTCTATTATTCCCATTGGTTTTAGTTCCTAATCTCGGTTTGATTCGAACCGGGCTGCTATTTGGTTGTATGAATGTTGCAGTTGGCGGGGGAGCAATTTATGTTTTCAGAGAGAAGATCCATGATAAAAAGGGCCTCACTTTTCTTTCGGTCGCTTCGTTTGTTCTTTTGCTAACCGGTTTTCTTTTTGCGAATCAAATTACTTCTCTTGCAGAAGACAGCCTGTATCGAGATGAAATTATTTACAGCTCGCACTCCCCGTATCAAAGAGTTGTTGTAACAAAAACACCTACTGATGTAAGGATGTTTATCAATGGTAGCATTCAATTCAGTTCACAAGATGAATATCGTTATCATGAAGCGCTTGTTTTGCCTGCCATGTCACTGGCACATAATAGAGAAAATGTCTTGATAATTGGCGGAGGCGATGGCCTGGCTGCCAGAGAAGCCCTTAAGTTCTCCGATGTTAAAATGCTGAAGCTGGTAGATATAGATCCGGCAATAACCAATTTTGCCCGCGATAATATATTGATGCGCAATTTGAATAAAAATTCCCTGCGCAATCCAAAGACTAAAGTAGTAAATGCTGATGCCTGGAAACATCTCGAAAATGACGAAAAGCTTTATGATGTAATTATTATTGATTTACCTGACCCTGATAACCTGACTTTAAGCCGTTTATACTCAAAAACTTTTTATCGTCTGCTGAGCCATAAACTGAGTCATGGCGGAATAGTAGTTACTCAGGCAACCTCGCCGCTTTACTCTCACAAGGCTTACTGGTGCATATACAACACGTTCAGGTCTGTTAACAACCCGCTTTATGCTAATTCAACAGCTACAGAAACCCACCGGCTTGAAGTAGAGGCTTACCACACTTATGTGCCTTCCTTTGGTCAGTGGGGCTTCGTAATGGCATCGACTGCACCAATTGTCTGGGATTCAATCGATTTAAAAGTTCCGGCCAGATTTTTAAACAATGAGTTCGTTAAAACGCTAAACATTTTCCCTGAAGATATGGGATTCGTAGATACTGAAATTAATTCAATTGACACCCATATTATCAAGGCCTATTATGAAGAGGGATGGGATCAATGGGTCCTTTAAGTAGTAATTATGCCTAATTCAATTCACATTATTGCCGATTTCAGTGCTTGCCCGCTTGAATTGCTGGAATACGGTGAAACAGGAGATGAAATTCTTGAACAGGCGGTTCAGGAATCCGGTTTGAATTGCGTTTTGATAAGGTACCATCAGTTTTCTCCGGTAGGCTATACTGCTGCAGCTTTGCTGACCGAATCTCATATTACTTTGCACACATGGCCTGAATGCGAAGCAGTACAGATTGATATTTTTACCTGTGGCAGCCATGAAAACGCAAAAAAATCTTACCAGATTCTCAAACGAATTTTTAAACCTGGTAAGATTTGTGAGAAAACTCTTTATAGAAAGCTCGATAACATAACCGAACAGAATTCAGTAGAGCTTTAAAGCGTTTATTTTATATCAGCATTTTTCAGATATTTATAAATTTCGGAGTCAGCTGAGATTACCAGCTTGTTATTATCGCCCATAGACTTTTCTATGCTTTCAAGAGTTCGATAAAAAGAATAAAATTTTGGGTTTTTGCCATAGGCTTCGGCATACACTTTTGCGGCCTTTGCGTCGGCATCACCTTTTACTTCAAGAGAAGTTCTTTTGGCTTTGGAGCGTATCTTCTTAAGCTCTTTAGACATCTGGCCAAGAATTTCTGCCTTTTTACCTTCTCCTTCTGAGCGGTATTCTGCTGCAACTTTGTTTCTTTCTGAAACCATTCGTTCATAAACTCTTTCGCGCACTTGTTCAACATAATTTAATCTTTTAATCTGTACGTCTATCAAGTCTATGCCGTAATCTGGGGTATTAAGCCGGGCCAGTTCAAGAATGTCTTGAAGAACGTCTTCGCGGGTAATTCTTTCGTCTACTCCTACAATTTCCTCCTCTATGCGGGTAGATGGCCCAACTTCTCTATAGTCTGGTCCCCTTACCAGGTTAACAAGATAATTGCCCGAAACCGCGTCTCTTACCACAGAATCGACAATGTCATCCAGGCGGCTGTGGGCACCCTGCTGAGTGGCAACGGTCTTCATGAACTTCAACGGGTCTGTTATGCGCCATCTTGCCGTAGCGTCGGCCCAGATGTATTTCTTTTCCTGGGTAGTGATCTGGTTTGGGTCTCCATCCCATTTCAAAATTCGTTTTTCAAATATATTTATTTGATCTATAAAAGGAACCCTGAAATTAAGCCCGGCTTCTTTGATCGTATTCATTGGTTTCCCAAACCTGGTTATTACTGCCTGTTGGTCTTCTCTGATTATAAACAATCCCTGAGAAAGCAGAATCAGGATTCCTACAATAATTATTGCTGCTATTATCTTTTTCATCTGGCACCTCCGTTAAGGCCTTGCAGGGGAAGAATAGGCATTACATCCTGAGCTTGTTTGCCTTCTTTATCTATTATCCATATATCTTTAATTCGTGGTAATACTCTTTCCATGGTTTCAAGATACATGCGTTTGTGAGTGACTTCTGGGTATTGTTCATATTTTTTCAGTAGTGCCAGGAATTTTTTTGCATTACCCTCTGCTTCGTTTACCCTTTGTAGTGCGTAACCTTCAGCTTCTTCAATCATCTGTTTTGCCTGACCGCGTGTTTTGGGAACCTCGCGATTATATTGTTCTCTTGCTTGCTGAATCAGGCTTTCTTTTTGTTGCTCAGCTTCATTAACGGCGTTAAACGCATTTTTAACTTTTTCAGGAGGATTAACATCCTGAAATTTTACGGTTACTATTTTCACACCAATATCATAATCAGTTAAAACTTTTTGCATTTCTTCATGGATTTTAGCTGCCAGCCGCGCTCTTTCTGTTGTTAACACGGCGGTTACATTAGAATCACCAACGATTTTACGAGTAATGGCTTCCGAAACATCTCTGATGGTTGTGAGTGGATTCTTAATCTGGAAGACGTATTTAAAAGGGTCTTCAATTCTAAACTGAACAATCCATTCAACGTCGGTCACATTAAGATCGCCGGTTAGAAGAAGAGATTCGTCGCGGTAGCCCTCTTTTTTATAAGTGCTTCGTATACCTGGTTTAACACTGCGAAAACCAAATTCTTCTTTTAAGATTCTTCCGGTTTTTACTTTGGAAACTCTTTCGATGCCGAAAGGCAGCTTGAAGTGTAGACCTGAGTCTGCGGTGCGGCTAAATTTTCCAAGCCTCAGAACTACTGCAGTTTCTTCGGTATCTACTTTGAAAAAAGCGCTTGAAATGCCGATCACCAGCAAAGCAAGTATTACAATGCCTATAATAGCTTTCTGCATATTTTCCGGTGAGGGCAACTTGCTGGTGTCGATGATTGCATCTTCAACCGGTCCTTTGTTATTTCCATCCTGCATAAATATATTCTCCTAAATTTAGAGCTTCAAGGTACTATTACATAGTTTACTTGCTTTTTCAAATCAAAAGGCCTAAGCTTTAGTAAGAGCAATTAGGAGGATAATAATGAAAAACTGGGAGAACTATATATATGGTTTTATTGGAGCTGTTCTTGGCTCTTTAGGGCTTCTGTTCGTTATTATTGGTGCCGGTTGCCTGTTAGCTTCTTTTGCTGCAGTTATAATTGCTTTAAAAAAGAGAAAGAGTATTGCTTATAAGGCAAGCTGACAATTTTTTACTCTTTTGTTAGTGAGCAGTATTTATGGCAGAGAAGAACGCAAAAGCCTCGGGATCGAACAACGAAGCCTACGATGTAAGCAGGTTAAAGCTTGTAAAAAATAGCAATGAACCTGTTTATATTCTGGTTGCCGATGATAACGAAACTAATTTGTTTCTCGCGGTTTCTATTATTCAAGAGTTTGGTGGAAAAGCAGACTCGGCTGTTGATGGTCTTGATGCGCTGGAGAAGTTGAAAAAACGACGATATGAGCTGTTATTGATTGATTTGCAAATGCCCGGGCTGGATGGCATTTCGGCAATAAAAGAAATTCGCAGCTCAGACTCATGGTACAAAACTATCCCGATTATTGCGCTGAGTGGCTTTTCTGAAACACAAGAGGTCGATAACGCAATTGCTGCGGGGGCTGATGGTTATTTAACAAAACCTTATTATCCCGTAGATCTTATCAGGGCTGTCCAAAATGTTTTTCCTGAAGGTGTTTCTGAATCGATAAAAGATGCGGTAGAATTAGAGCCTGCCAGAGATGAAGCCGGCCAATCGTTAGCTGATGCAGGCTATAAAGGAATTAGTCTCAAGCAGATCAATTTAAAAGCACTTGAACTTAGAATATTGAACCGAACAGAAAATCTTGCAAAGATTTGTAATATTTTTGCCCGAAGGTCTAAAGTTCTTATTTCAAAGCTTTCAGAATGCATAATGAGCGAAAATACAGAAGACCTTAGAGAGATTGCTCATTCTTTAAAAGGTCTGGCGGGAATGCTCTCGGCAGATTATGTGTTTATTAACGCCAAAAAAATTGAATCTCTGGCAAAAAAGCAAAAGACTGAGCAGGCATTTGAAAAGGTTCCTTCTCTTGTTGCTCAGATTAATGAGATTTCTGCTGATCTGAAAAAAATATGCGAACATTTTAATTTGAGATTGTAATTTGGTATAAAATTTGCTATCCCTTGGCTGTCTTAAATAAACAGTTGGTGGTTGAGCAAATGTTGAACAAAAAGATTAAGCGCACCGTAAAACTTTCAATTAAATGGGCAGCTTTTGTCGTATTTATTTTTACCTTTTTTTATCTCCATTATTTTCACGGCAAAGAAGCCAGAGATACTTTTGCAGTTTTTGCCGGCGGGCTGGGAATGTTTGTTTTTGGTATGCATCTCATGAGCTCAAGCTTACAGAGAATTGCCGGCAGTCGTCTCAAAACAATAGTTTCGACTCTTACCAGTAGCAGATTCGCCGGAATGTTAACCGGGTTGGGGGTAACGGCGCTTATTCAAAGCAGCTCTGCCACTACGGTTATGACCGTCGGTTTTGTTAATGCCGGCCTTATGAGTCTTAAACAGTCGGTTGGCATAATTCTGGGCGCAAATATAGGAACAACGGTTACAGCGCAACTTATAGCCTTCAAACTCACAGACCTCGCCTGGCCTGTGCTGGCAATCGGCAGCGCAATGCTTGTTTTTTCCAAATCAAGAAAAAATCGCTCCTGGGGTGAGGCTTTAATAGGTTTTGCTCTTTTGTTTCTCGGTATGAAGTTTATGGGGGATACCCTTAAGGCCTATCGTGACCATGAATTGTTCAGGTCTACTTTTGTGCTGCTTTCTCAGCATCGATTACTTGGGGTATTGGCTGGAATAATTGTTACCATGATTGTTCAGAGCAGTTCGGCAACAGTGGGGTTGACCATGAGTCTTATCGGAACCGGAGCTTTCGGCGATGATCCCCTTATTGCCTTGAAAGCAGCGATTCCTATTATTCTGGGTGATAATATTGGCACTTGTGTTACCGCTGCGCTTGCATCTATCGGTGCTTCAAGAAATGGACAAAGAGCCGCTCTGATTCATTCGCTTTTTAATACCCTGGGCACTTTGATTTTGTTGCCCTTTATTGATTATTATGCCCGCTTTATTTTGTCAACATCGCCTGAACCAATGCGACAGGTGGCCAATGCCCACAGTTTTTTCAATATAACCAATGGCCTTCTTTTTCTGCCATTTGCAGGTTTGCTGGAGAAAACTGCTCTATTTGTCCTGCCTCGCAATGAAGAAGAACAGGAAGCGGATTCTACCAATCTTGATAAGAGAATTCTTGCCACTCCTCCTATTGCAATTGCTCAGGCGGAAAAACAACTTAAAGCTTCGATTAAACTTGTTAAAAAGAAATTTGTCAGAATCGAAGATTTGTTACTGAATCAAGATCAGAATCTAGATGAAGTTGCGGCTGCCGCTTCTGTTATTGAAAGCTTGCATAAGCAAAGAGCGCAAATAAATAAAGAGTTGAATAAATTTCTGGTTTCTCTGGCTCAGAAAGATTTGTCGGAAGATATGACCAGACAGGTTACCAGATTGCTTTATCTCAACAAAGATCTGGAAATATTATCCTCTCAGCTCAACAAGCTCATCACTATATTGCTCGACAATGCCGAAGAAAACCAGACTTTTTCTCTAAATATAAGAGAAGAGTTGCATCTCTGCCTCAGCAAAACTCGTGAAGTTTTTGAGCAACTTACCGCAAATTTACAGCTTGGAGAAGAAGAAGCTCAAGAGATTCGCAATTGTATTTACAGCCAGGGATTGTTAGACAAAGCTGCTCGCAGTAATCATCTCGATCGCATAAAGTCCGGAAAATACAATCCTGTCGAAGGAATTACCTGCCTGGATGCTTTAAGAAGCACAGGAAGCATGCTATCTTCAATGCAGTATATTTGTGATCATCTTTTATTCAAATTTTAATAAATGCCTGAAATTATAAACTTCAAAAACACCATTGATGGTCGGCGTTTGCAAAAAATTCCCTTAGATGCAGGATTCACCTGCCCCAATCGCGATGGAAAACTGGCAAAAGAAGGTTGTTATTTTTGCTCTGGCAAAAGTTTCAGCCCGTTTTACTGTAATGCTCGGAATTCAATCTCTAGACAGATCAATGAAGGTATTGCTTTTTTTTCAAAAAAATATAACTGCAATGGTTTTCTGGCATATTTTCAGAACTATTCATGTACCTATGATTCGGTTGAAAAGCTTGAAAAACTATATTTCGAAGCTTTGAATCATGAGCAAATTGAAGGCCTGGTTATAGCTACCAGGCCTGATTGCCTTGCTGAGCCCGTTATTAATTTGCTGAGAAAAATTAATTCTCAAGCTTTTTTAAGAATGGAACTGGGTATCGAGTCCTGTAATGATCTGGTGCTTGAAAAAGCTAACCGTTGCCATAGAGTAAAAGATAGTTTTAACGCGATTAGAATGCTTAAAGACAAAGATATAGATGTTTGTGGGCATATGGTTGTTGGTTTACCCCATGAGGATTTGCAAAACTATGCTCATACTGCCCTTATGCTTTCTGATATCGGCTTGAGCTATATTAAATTGCATCATTTACAGATTGTTAAGGGATCTTTTTATGCAAAGCTTTTTGAAGAAAAAAGCTCTTATTTTAATCTGCTGTACCCGAACAGATATATTGAGGTGCTTTCTGATTTTATTTCATATCTTAGATCGAATATTGTAGTTGAGCGCCTTGTAAATCGTGTGCCGGTAAAGTTTTTGATTGCGCCGCGGTGGCAGGGTTTTGATGAACAAGCTATCAGAAGACGCTTGCTTGGGTATATGCGTGACCAGGGCTTATATCAGGGCTGCAAATTGTAATTGCCGAAAATTCAGCACCAGAGTGAAGAAAAATCAGCTATGTAAAGTTTTCCCACTTTTAAATGGGGCTTTGGTGTACCTCTTTTGTGGGCTTTGTTTCAGTTATAGTCGCAATTTTTATAGAAGTAAAAAAAATAAATTCAGTTGGCACGCTTTGTGCTAATAAATATTATTGAGCATAAAAAATACACTGGAGTTGATAATGAAAATGTCAAAGAAAAGAACTTTCGGAATTGTAATGGCAATATGTTTATTATTGGTATCTGGTCTGGCTTTTTCCCAAGACAGAATAAGTTCTAAGACAGTAATGCATTATATTGTTTCTCTTTATGCTCCTTACAATGATAGCTCATCAGCAGGTTTTTCAATGTGCTTCGGCCGGGAAACGGAATCCGAAAAAACTGATGAAGCTTATTCAAACCAGATGCCGCAAAGAATGTTTTTTAAATAACCTCATAAATTTTCTCTACCCTCTTAAAAAAGGCTGTCGCATCAAGAGACGGTCTTTTTTTTATTCTGGAAGTGCTTCTTTTATAAGGCTTACAATTTCGTTGCGCTTAAAAGGCTTTTGAAGAATCAGGCCATTATCGGCAATATCTTCAAAACCTTTGTCTGAATAGGCAGTGCAGTAAACCACCGGTGTGTTTAAAGAAATTTTGTGTATTTCTTTGCCGACTTCAATGCCGCTTTTACCAGGTAAGCCTATATCAACTAAAACAAGGCTGATTGAGTCTAAATTTTTACTGAAATAATCCAGAGCCTGATTGCCATCTCTGGCTTCTATAATCTTGAACCCTTCTTTTTCGAGTATACGTCTCTCAAGACTCAAAACAGTTTCTTCATCCTCGGCGAGAAGAATTGTTTCGCCCTTTCCTATAGGCTCAGGGCTTAGTTTTTCAGAGGGTTTGAAATATGGGCTTGTATTTGCTTCTTCACTGGCATCGGGAAGATAAATACGGCAGACAGTGCCATCGTTTTGATTGCTTCGAAGGTCAATAATGCCGTTTAAGCGCTTTACTATAGCCTTAACTACACTCAAACCCAGACCAATGCCATTTCCTTGTTGATAAGTCACAAAGGGGTCAAATACTTTTTGAACCTGGTTCTCGCTCATGCCTACACCATTATCTGCAATTTCAATCATTGCAAAACTTGAATCAAAAGCAACCTTATATTTCTGCAAAAACTCATTGTCAGAATTGTATAAATCAATTTTTACCGTGATTTTTCCTTCTGATTTCAAGGCTCCATTCGCATTCAACAAAAGGTTAATAAATATCTGAGTTAATTCTGTGTGATCCGCTAGTATAAACAGTGGACGGTTTGGTAATTTGAAATCAAATTCAATATCTTCGGAAAAAATGCCACGAAATAACGAGGTGCGATTTTTAATGAATTTGACTAGATCAATTTTTTCAAGGTTCTTGCCGGGTTTACGATCTGCAAACAGCATTAATTGTTCAACCATCCGGGCTGCTTTTCTGCCGGCTTTTAATACTTCGCCCTGTAATTGTTTTTCTTCAGAATCTTCGGGCATATTGCTTTCGATCAGCTCTCCATAGCCAAGGATAACCTGAAGCAGATTATTAAATTCATGAGCAATGCCGCCAACCAGTACGTTTATGTGGCGGCCTTTTTCATAGTCTACCAGATCACGCTCTCTTTGCTTGCGTAATCTGATTTCATCTAAGAGTTTACGATTTTTACTTCGCAGCATATCTTGCAATTTTACCAGCTCAAGCTGCGATTTAACTCTTGCAATCAGCTCTTTTTCGTTGAAAGGTTTGGTAAGGTAATCTGCTCCACCAATTTCAAAGCCTTTCACTATATCTTCTATTTGTGCCCTGGCGGTTAAAAAGATTACGGGTATAAAGCGCGTTTCTATATTTTCTTTTAAATATTCGCAAACTCTGAAGCCATCAACGTCAGGCATCATTATATCAAGTAAAATGAGATCGGGTTTACGGCTTTTTAAAAAAGCAATTGCATCGTTGCCGCTTTGCGCAAGCGCTATGCGATAATTCTGTCGACTGAGTATCTCGCCGGCAACCTGGAGATTGCTCGGTGTGTCGTCTACGATTAAAAGTAAAGGATTTTCACCATTGTGCATTTTATTGTACATCCTGTTTGCATTATGGTTTTGTTTCGAATATTGTGGTAATAAAAAAGTTGACTCGTAATTGTAAATTGATGAGGCATTATAACATACAAAGTTAGTTGGAGGAAAATGTGAAACTTTTAAAAAAATTAGCAGCTTTCTTGTTTGTGGTTGTTTTTTCGGCATCTATAAGCGCACAGGCTGCAAAGCGACCTTTGATTGGTTTGAATGCAGCATTTAAGAATGACAAGGTAATTTTGAATTATGACTATGTTAGAGCCATTAATAATAACGGTGGCGTGGCAGTTATTTTGCCTCCTGCAGACAATGATGAAATTATAAAAAAGTATGTTTCCATGGTTGATGCTGCTGTTTTTACTGGCGGCAGAGATATTCCACCCGAATTTTATGGGCAGGAACGTCACCCAAGTGTCAACGTGTTGGATCAAATCAGGTTTGAATTTGATTCAAGATTTATCAAAGCCTTTTTACTCAGCAAAAAGCCGGTTCTGGGAATCTGCCTTGGAATGCAGATGAGCAACGTTATTCATGGCGGAACGATGATTCAGGATATTCCATCTATGGTGGGCGGCAAAGTCAGGCACAGAAATGGTGAGATGTACACGAATTTTCACCCGGTAGGTATAGCCAAAGGTAGTTTGCTGGCCAATATTCTAGGAAAAGATGATGCTGAGGTTATATCGCGTCATCACCAGGCTGTCGATAAAATCGGTGAAAATCTCAGGGTAATCGCTCGCTCAAGTGACGGAATTGTCGAAGCTTTAGAAAGAACAGACCGGCATTTTGGTCTTTTTGTTCAGTGGCATCCGGAAAGTCTTAAAAAGGTCAGCCCACAGCATACAAATCGGATATTTTCTGCTTTGGTAAGGGCTGCAAAAAAGCAAAGCCACTAAGAAAAGTTAGAAGTAAAATATCTAAAGCCTTTGAAAACCTGCTAATATTGCTTTATCGGCAAATAAAACCAATCTCAAATTTCTATCCGTCATTCCTGCCTGTGATTCGGAGCTTCAGCGAAGAATGAACCGGTTATAACCGGATCAGGAATCCAGAATAATTGTCGTTTATGTTTTTAACAAAGATAAGCTGGGTGTTTAAAAAAGGTAGTTAAGCAATCTGCATTTCTGCTCTCACCCTGGATGCCTGCCTACGCAGGCATGACGAGTTTTATATTGCTTTCGCTATTGATTAATAAACAGAGTTAATCCAGATTTTTTTACTTTTGTAACGAAAGGACTTAAAAAAGCTCCAAATGTTGATAAAAAATACCCTAAAACTCGCTAGGACTACCTTTAAGAAAGACTTCTAGGCTTGACCAAAAACTGTGTGTCAGTGTCTGGTTTTTTGCGTGCATTTATTGCATGTGCCTCTTAATTCTAAGCGGACATCGTTTACATTAAAATTTTCAGGTGCAATTTCTGAAATTTTAATCTTCGAGGAATTTTCCGGAAAAATATCGCCGATTATACCGCAGTTGTTGCAGACATAGTGGTAGTGGAATTTGAGATTTCCATCATATCTGGATACCCCTTTAACTACTCCTACCTGGAAAATCAGGTCGTTGTCGACCAGCCAGTTAAGGGTTCTGTAAACAGTATCATGTGAGATATTCGGAATTTTTTTGCGAACTTTTTTGAGGATACTTTCAGCAGATGGATGGTCTTTGCTCTTAACAATAGTTTTGTAGACTTCCGTTCTCTGCGGAGTTATGCGAAGCTCATTTTTACGACATACACGATTCAGGTCTTCAACATATTCTTTGATTGTCTTCATAGCAAGAACTTATAAAACACTTTGGTAATTTCTGTCAATTTATGCAGGAACATTTCCTAGCTAAAGATAATTATTAATTCTTATGAATAACGAAAAACTTCTCTGGTGTCGGTATAATTAGGTTTTATGGCACTTAGCTGCTTGTGCTGGCTGCAACTTTCTTAATTTTAACTTAGTCAATTTTAAATGAAAATTAGGATTTTAAATTTTTTACGAACATGCTTAAAAGAGCGATGTCGTCGCGCTGAGGGGCTTGGTTGAGCCATCCGAAAAAAAACCTGGTAAAAATATTCAATTGTTCTTGAGCAGAAGTTTCTTTAATATTTTCAAGTTGTTCTTTTAATAACTCGTCCCCAAACAACTCACCTTTTTCGTTTCTGGCCTCGGTAATACCGTCAGAATAAAGATACAGGCGATCGCCCGGGGCCAGGTTTAATTTAAATTCTTTAAATCGAGCATGGCAGGAAATGCCTACCGGTGGTGATCCTTGAGTTAGAAATTCTGCCGGCTGGTTTCTTTTTATTAGTAAAAGTGGCGTCTGACCTGCTCTGCAGTATCTGAAAACCATCGATTTCGCGTCATAAATTCCATAAGTTATGGTAAAATATTTGCACCATTCATTGTGCATACGAAAATCCTGATTCAAGATATTCAGGACATCGACGGGGCACCGCAATTTTCCGTTTGCTTTTTTTATCAACCCTCTATTCCATTCTGAACTGAGGTATCGGTGTATGGCAAAAGCTAGCAGGGCTGCCGAAACCCCGTGCCCGGAGACATCTAAAAGATAAACCACAAAATACCTGTTTGTTGCCTGCACAACATTTATCAGATCGCCGCCTATAGTTTCGCAAGGCTTGTAATGATAGGCAAAATCAGCACTGCTGCATTTTATGTTTGGGCTTGGCAGGAAGCTTCGTTGCAATTCGCCTGCGAGCTGAAGATCAAACCTTATGTCTTCAAGAATCGATTGCATTTTGCTGTTTTTTTCCTCGAGTTGTTTCGTGAGTTTTTGCAGCTCATGCTGATGTTTTGTTAGTTTTCGGTTTGCATTGCGTAGTTTTAGCAAGGTCTTAAGCCTTGGAACCAGGCTTATGGAGTCTACGGGATTTTGAATAAAATCGACTCCTCCAGCTTCTATAAGTTCTTCAAGCTCTTCTGAGTCGCGCCTGTCTCCGGTTACTACCAGAGGAATATCCAGCATTTCGAAGGTTTCTTTTGCGCTCCAAATTTCATTTATATCTGAAGGAAGCATTTTGCCCCCTTCAAAAATAATGAGATCTATGGGCGATGGATCTTCATTCAGCCAGGGTTTTAAAAATTTCATAGCCTCAGCCAGGTCTTCTACGGTATAAATTGATTCAAAACCTTCGTGCATTAAAAGGTTTTTTATAAAAATCTGGGAATGTTTATTTTTAGCTACCAGCAGAATTCGACTGGATAATATCTCATCTACCAATAGAAACAACATTTCCGATGGCATCTCTAAATCCTCTCAACAAATTATTTTATTTTATTATGTTTTTATTATAACCTATTTTTTTATTGAATCAAATTTGATTTAAAGCTTTACAAACAGGCCTTCCCCTTGCAGAGCTGATTTTGAAAACCTTTTGAATAACGGGTTTGATCATACAGGAATATTTATGAATAATTTCAGAACAGATAAAATTTTTGCCAGAGAGCTCGAGAAGTTGAGTGAGTTTAAATTCGACGAAAAAGTAGCTGAAGTGTTCCCTGACATGCTGCGCAGGTCTATTCCGGGATACGGGGCGATAATCAATATGATAGCAACCCTGACTAGAAGATTTGCCCAATCCGACACCAATCTTTATGACCTGGGTTGTTCTCTTGGTGCTGCTGCAATTTCTATGCACGAGGGGCTGGAGCAGCCGGGTTGCAATATTATTGCTGTTGATAATTCCCAGGCAATGATAAACAGGTGTAATTCGGGTATTGAGGAAGTGTATACAGCCCACAAAATTAATTTTATATGTGGCGATATTCTCGACATAGATATCACTAATGCTTCGGTAGTGGTTTTGAATTTTACTTTGCAGTTCGTTGATCCCCGATACAGATGTGCGCTGCTGAAAAAGATTTGTTCCGGTATGACCAGCGGCGGTGTTCTGATTTTGTCGGAAAAAGTTAAATTTGAAGATTCCAGGGTCAATGAGTTGTTGATAGACACTTATCATGCCTTTAAGCGTGCCAATGGATACTCTGAGCTGGAAATCAGCCAGAAGCGAACCGCATTGGAAAATGTGCTGATTCCCGAATCAGTTAAAGAGCATAGAGATCGTCTTATTAGAACAGGTTTTAAAAGTGCCGAACAATGGTTTCAATGTTTCAATTTTATGTCTATGCTGGCGATAAAATGATAAAATTATCTTTTGACAAATTTTTTGCTGCCCTGAAAAAGCATCGCCTGGAACAATGGCGTGAAGAATTAGATAAACAAATTTGTCATGTGCTTTCAAGGCCCGATGGGAATCTACCCCGCTGGCTCGAAACTTGTGAAGAATTGCCGGATTGTGCTGTAAATCGGGTGAATTTGAATTCGTCTGCCGTTGAGTTTAAGGCTGAAGTCGATGACCAGTTTGTTGCAAAGCTCAAAGAGTGCCTCTTAAAGCTTAGACCCTGGCGCAAGGGGCCTTTCGATCTGTTTGGAATTTATATCGACTCTGAATGGCGTTCTGATATTAAATGGGATCGTATAAGTCCTTTTCTGTCAAACCTGAAGGGGCGTAAAGTCCTGGATATTGGCTGTGGGAACGGTTATCATATGTTCAGAATGCTTGGAGCAGGCGCAGAGTTTGTTGTTGGCATCGATCCTTCCCGATTATTTATGATGCAGTTTAGAGCTTTGAAACGATACGCCCAGGGTTTGCCGGCTTTCTATCTTCCTTTGGGCATCGAAAATTTTCCTGACATGCGATGTTTTGATACTGTTTTCTCCATGGGGGTTCTTTACCATCGGAAGTCACCTTTTGATTTCTTGAAAAAAATGAAATCTATGCTTAAAGCCGGAGGTGAGCTGGTGCTTGAGACTCTTGTAGTTGAAGGTGATGAACAGACAATTCTCGTTCCGGAGCAAAGGTATGCAAAAATGCGTAATGTCTGGTTTATACCTTCTCCCGCAGCCCTGACCAGATGGCTGAAAAGAGCCGGGTTTGTTGATGTCCGACTTGTAGATGTTTCCCGAACTACTTTAAAAGAACAGAGGTCTACCCATTGGATGCAGTGGGAATCTCTCGAACATTTTCTGGACCCGGAAAATCCTGAACTTACTATTGAAGGCTACTCTGCGCCATTACGTGCAACATTGATAGCAAAAAGTAATACTTAATGTTGACTTGAGCATTTAAAGCTAATATTATTGGTTCAAAGGAACAAATTAAATGATTACAAGAGAAGCAGATTATGCTCTTAGGGCTGTTATATATTTAGCTCGTGTCCCCGAGCGAAAATTTTGTCCCACTTCTGAAATTTGTCGGGAAATGCTGATTCCCTACAGGTTCTTGCGTAAAATTTCCAGGGAACTGGTTAAATCAGGACTTGTTAAGGCCCATCGCGGAAAACAGGGTGGCCTGATCTTAAATAAATCACCAGAAAAAATAAGTGTTCTGGATATTTTGCGGATTTTTGATGAGCGGGCTTTGTCGGTCAATCTTTGCTGTAAGGATCCCGACCTTTGTTGTCGTTCACCAAAATGTGAAGCCCACAAATATTTCCAGAAAATACAAAGTAGTCTGGAAAGAGAATTCGCTTCAGTAAGCGTCGCTGATCTGGTATCTGGCGAGGCTGCCTGAGTTTTTGCAGCTATTTAAAGTCTTTTTTGTCTATACCATGCTGAGTCATTTTCTGGTGTAGGGCTCTCGCCGTAATTCCCGCTCTTTTTGCGGTCTCTCCAATTTTTCCGTTGCAGCTTTTTAAAAGATTTTCAAAGTAAATTTTTTCAAGCCGGTCGAGCCATAACTTTCTCGCGTATTTCCAGGGCAGGCTGTTTAATTCGCTCTGGCTGATTACAGTCTCAGGCATTAGATCAGGGGGATTGTCGCAACTTTTATTGGAAATAATCTCCGGTGGCAGGTCTTCCAATTCTATTCTTCTCCCGTCTCCAAGCAGAAGAGCCCTTTCTATGACATTCATAAGTTCTCGTACATTGCCGGGCCATTCATAGTTCTTCAGCGCAGTCATCGCAGCGGTACTCACGGTTGTTTTGCTTTTCTCAGATTCTGCGGATAAATTTTTAGTAAAATATTCAACCAGAGATTCAATGTCTTCAGGTCTCTCTCTGAGCGGTGGAATTTCTATGCTGACCACGCTGAGGCGGTAAAAGAGGTCGCGTCGGAAGAGTTTGTTTTGAACAGCCTTCGGAAGGTCGTGGTTGGTAGCAGCCATAACCCTTACGTCAACTTTTAAGGCTTTTTCTCCCCCAATTTTCTGGAATTCTTTTTCCTGTAAGACTCGGAGCAATTTGGCCTGCAGGTGAAGAGGCATGTCGCCAACTTCATCGAGAAAGATTGTACCCCGGTGGGCAAGCTCAAAGGCTCCGCGTCTTGTTCTGATAGCACCGGTGAATGCTCCTTGTTCATGGCCGAAAAGTTCACTTTCAAGAAGATTTTCCGGGAGCGCGGCACAATTAATAGGAATAAACGGCTCATGGCGGCGTTGGCTTTCGTTATGAATTGCAAGGGCAAGTCGTTCTTTTCCTACGCCGGTCTCTCCGAGAAGGAGGAGAGAAGAATTGCTGTTTACGACTTTCCTGGCAATTTTTAAAAAATGTTTTTCGCCCTGCTGTTGAAAATCATTCAGTCCTGGTCCGACACGAATTAGCATTTTAACTTCCGATTTGGTTGATATTAGGAAATTTTACTTCCGAAAAAATAAGAAGTCAAGCTTCTGCAATCTTGTTTGTTTGTTGGGTAAATGTTAATTGGTCATTGTTGTTCAGGCATGCAAAAATGCCCGACAAGTTGGCATGCTTAATGCTGTAAATAGCAGGTTTAACTTAACCTGAATATTTTCTGAAGGAGATTGGTTAAAGTGAAGGCTAACAGGTCTGAAAAAAAGAATTTTAGAAAATCGAGGCAGGATTATCTTGAATATGACGATTTTCCAAGAAAATCTAAAATGAAAAAGCCAAAAAGAGGTAAAAAGCAATTCTTTTATGCATGCGAAGAGGATTATGACGAAATTTATAATGGCAAATTCAATTAAGTTTGAAATATAAACAGGCGCAATAATGATAAGATTACCGCTCTAAAGCCTGTAAAAACTATTATTAGTTAAGAGAGGAGACAGAAGAGAGAGAGAGAGAGAGAGGAAATAGAATAGAATTTTTTACCTGCTGAAGATTTTCAGGGATTTCCCAATTAGGCAAAACATTAATGGGAAATCCCCTTTTTTTTTATAACCAGCCTTTTTTTCTGAAAAAAGTCAGCATTGATAATGCTACAAAAAGCATTAATCCAAGAGCTCCAAAATAACCCCATTGCCACTTCAGCTCCGGCATGAACTCGAAATTCATCCCGTATATTCCGGCAATAAAAGTAGTCGGGATAAAAATGGTGGATATAATTGTAAGAGTCTGCATGATTTCGTTCATTTTCAAGCTTACATTCGTGGTGTACAGGTCAGAGATCCCCATGGCTACTTCTCTAAGAGTCTCGGTAGTGTCAATGGTTCTAATTGCATGGTCAAAAATGTCGCCAAAATACATTCTGGTTTTGGAACTTAAAAGTCTGGATTCTGTTTTTTGTAGACTGCTGGTAATTTCTCGCAGCGGCCAGGATATTTTGCGTAGAAAGAATAGCTGCATTTTGATTTCGTGTAGCTTAACCAGCTGAAAATTGTTTGGGTCTTGAATGAGTGTTAGCTCAAGATCTTCAAGCTTCTGGGCAAAATTTTCCAGAACCACGAAATAATTGTCAATAATTATGTCTAATAAAGCAAATAGCAGATAGTCGGATTCCATGGTTCTAATTCTGCCGATTGAGTTTTGTAAGCGGTTCCTGATTGGATCAAACAGGTCTCCGGGTTTTTCCTGGAAGCAAAGTACGTAATTGTGACCTGCTACAAAACTGACTTGTTCGACAATAAGCTTTCCTTCGTCGTTAATTGAAATCATCTTGATAATTAATAAAATTTTATCTTCGAGATACTCAATTTTAGGGCGATGGTCAGGATTTAAAATGTCCTCGAGGCTGAGATGATTCAGCTCGAATTTTTCGGCAACGGATTTTAAAAGCTCAATGTTCGAGTTTTCGTAAAAATTCAGCCAGGTAATGTTTTTTTCTTTGGTTGCAGGTATCTCGTCAGTGCCTGTACATAGCTCGCGTTCAAAATTCTGGTGGTTATAAACTACTTTTTCGAAGTTTGTTTCTTTTAGCGATTTTTCAGAAAAGCTGGTAAGAGTTCCCGGAGGTTGCCCCAGTTTTGTTTGGGCAACTCCTTTTTTCATGAAGCGAAACATAGATTGCTCCTTTCAATATTAACGGGTAAGAGTTTCTTATTGCTATTAGAATAAAGGTAATTTGGGCTTTTGTCTTCTGCTGGTATAAAAACATCAGTAATTATCCATTTATTTGTAGAAACCGTTTCAAGAAATATAGATTGCTTTGCTTCGACTCCCGCTCAGCACAAGCACTTCGGCTCCGCTCAGCACAAGCACTTCGGCTCCGCTCAGCACAAGCACTTCGGCTCCGCTCAGCACAAGCGCTTCGCTCGCAATGACACCCTATTGCGGTCCCTGAGCGGAGTCGAAGGGACCTTGTAACCATCCATTGGTCATTTCGACTACGCTCAATGACCAATATACGATGACAGCCCCAAATTGTCATTGCAAGGAGTTCTGCGAAGCTGGTTTCTGCGTAGCTTTATGCGGAGCAGAATAGCGAAGCAGAACGACGAAGCAATCTTTGATATGCTCAAATTTAGTACATAATAAAAAATACAAAAATTTTTCCCCGTCATTCCTGACCGGTTTTAACCGGATCAGGAATCCAGAATAATCGTCGTTTTATTTACAAATAAAAGCTTAGATGCTTCCCGCATTAGTAGCGTCATTGCTTCGGTCTAAATAAATATTAAAAATTTGCTTGACGCCGCAGAGTAAGTCTGCTAATATATCCAAGTTGCAAAGCGAGGTCTTAGCATCGGGGCGTGGCGCAGTTGGTAGCGCACCTGGTTTGGGACCAGGGGGCCGCTGGTTCGAGTCCTGCCGCCCCGACCGTAGAAGTTCATGCGGGAATAGCTCAGTTGGTAGAGCGCCACCTTGCCAAGGTGGATGTCGCGGGTTCAAGTCCCGTTTCCCGCTCTCATTGATTCTTTGCGCCAGTAGCTCAGGTGGATAGAGCAGCAGCCTTCTAAGCTGCGGGCCAGGGGTTCGAGTCCTCTCTGGCGCGCTGCATGAGCTTTTAAGGTCGTTGTTCTTATATGGACAAAGTAGCACAATGGTAGTGCACAAGATTGTGGTTCTTGCGGTTGCGGGTTCAAGTCCCGTCTTTGTCCCTGATTGCGCTTGTAGCTCAACTGGATAGAGCGACGGACTTCGGATCCGTAGGTTGAGGGTTCGAATCCTTCCAGGCGCGACTGGTAAAATTGCAAAAAGCACGGGCCGCTAGCTCAGGGGTAGAGCATCTGACTTTTAATCAGAGGGTCGAAGGTTCAAATCCTTCGCGGCTCACTTAGAAAAAGGCATCGACTCCAGGTCGATGCCTTTGTTCTTTGGACCATTAGCTCAGCTGGTAGAGCAACTGACTCTTAATCAGTGGGTCACAGGTTCGAATCCTGTATGGTCCATTTTCAAAGAAACCGCAAAGGTTTCTCAAAGTCTTATAACCCGCCTAACCAGCGGGTTTTGTTGTTTTAGATATTGTGCGGGGCAATTTTTAAAACAAAATAAATCAGAGAAATACCAGGCCGAGGCCGATTACTACTAATCCCCATAATAAAACCACGGTACAGTAGCCCATGATGTCGCGTACTGAAAGGCCGGCGATTGATAGCAGGGGCACTGTCCAGAAGGGCTGTACCATGTTGCTCCAGGCATCGCCCCAGGCAATTGCCATGGCGGCCTTCCATAATGGAGTCCCGATTTCCTGGGCGGCAGGCATAATGATTGGACCCTGGACAACCCAGTGTCCTCCCCCTGATGGAACGAAAAAATTTACCAGACCAGAACTTAAAAAAGTAAAAAATGGAAAAGTAGTGGTTGTCGAAACTTTTACGAAGGCTTCAGAAATTGTGGTAGCAAGTCCTGAATGAATAATCATGCCCATTATGCCGGCATACAAGGGAAACTGAAGAATAATGCCCGCAGTGCTTTTTATTGCTTCATGAAATGCTCTTAAAAATGCTATTGGAGTTTTATGAAGAATTATACCGGCAAACAGAAAAATGAAATTAACTGTATTGAGCTGTATCTTGCCGCCATTGTAGAAATAGACAACCATATAAGAAACGCCCATTAATCCCAGTAGAGCAGTTATCAAGGTGCTGTTCTCGATTTTCTCGGCAAAGGTCATGGGTTCATTTGTATCTTTCGGCTCTAGAGCGTCTGTTTCAGGTGGTTCTGATTCTTCGAACTCTACAATTTCTTCACCTTCTTTAGGCATCATCAGACAGTTAAGAATGGGCAGGGTAAAAAATAAAACCAGCATTATCGTAACTGTCTGCCAGGCAAAAGTAGTCTGAGAAATTGGAATCATTACTCCGCCGGCGATATTGGCCATTACTCCTTTGGGTTCTTGAGCGATAGTAAGGGGAATCGAGCCTGATAAGCCGCTGTGCCACAGCATATAACCGGAATAAGCAGAAGCTACCATCAGAGGGTAATGCACTCCCTTTACCCGGCGTGCCATTTCTCGAGCTATCAGAGCTCCGACAATAAGGCCAAAGCCCCAGTTTATCCAGCATGCTATTGAAGCAGAAACTGTAACTATAATAATCGCGTGTTTTGGTGTTTTGGCTAGTTTTGCAAGCCTCTCAAGTATTCTGGCCACAAAATCTGTTTTTGCAAGAGTATGACCTGTAGATAAAACCAGAGCCATCTGCATTGCAAAAGTAAGGAGACTCCAGTAGTTCTCACCCCAGCATTTGAGCATTTCTACAGCAGTTTTGCCTTCGATTAATATGCCGAGCACAAAAACAACGAAGGTCAAAATAATCGCAAAAAGAAAAGCATTGGGCAGGAAACGTTTAACCAACCTGGTAAAAAAGTTCGCAAGCATCCTGATCATTTGTTATTTATTTCCTTTCACCTGTCATTCAGAATTTTTTTTATGTCTTTTATTCATTTTAAAAGGAAATACAGGTACCTGACTAGTTATAAATAAAAAGTTTTTGATTTTTATTATTTCTCGAAGAGTTGCTTAACTTTTTCGAGCTCTTGCATAATTTTTATCTGCTGGGGGCATCGAGGTTCGCATTGCCCGCATTGAACGCATTTGTCGGCCCGGGCTTCGGAGCTTAAAAATGCGGTGTATTGTTTTACTGCCCGGTCGCGTGCTTCATTATCAAGCAGAAAATAGCTGTTGTAAATCTGAAAGTTGACCGGAATTCTCACGCCATGAGGGCAAGGCAGGCAGTAGCCGCATGAAGTGCACTTTACCTGCAGGCGATCGGAAAAGATCTGCTGAGCATTTTTCATGGTCAGCACTTCTGCTTCTGACATTTGACCAGCCTTGGCATCAGATGCTGTTTTTACGTTTTCTTTCACTTGTTGCATGTCGCTCATTCCGCTTAGCACAACTGAAAT
>JBNJGH010000045.1:0-25013 GCA_051747585.1 Candidatus Rifleibacteriota bacterium | reverse complement strand
TTCTATGCGGCTATATTAGTATTTTTTATCTCAGCCTGCCGCCCTTGCAGCTTGGCCTCTTATGGCTCGTCTCTGGCATTGGGCTTATAGCCTTTTATGTTTTTAAAAACTTAGTCGACCCCAAAGCGACAAAGCTCAAAGAACGCACTAAAGAATTGAATTGCCTTTATAAAATATTCAAATTAACCCAGAATTCAGAAGTTTCAGTCGAAAAGGTAATGCAAGAGACCGTAGATATTATACCTGAATCCTGGCAATACCCTGAAGTATGTTGTTGTCGAATTACCTACCAGAATCAGGAATTTCAAAGCCCTGATTTTAAAGAGTCAGAATGGAAATTATCCTGTAATTTCAGTTCTGAAGCTGGATTTCAAGGAAAGATAGAGGTTTTTTATACCGCAGAAAGGCCAGAAGCTTTTGAAGGGCCATTTCTTGAAGAAGAAAAACAGCTTCTATGTAATTTAGCCTACAACCTGCAATTGTTTATCGAAAGAAATCAAACAATCAAACTTCTGCACAAGCTAAATGAAAAGCTTCATTTAACTCTTGACTCGATAGGCGATGGAGTAATTACAACCGACGACAAGAGAAAAATATCAAAGATGAATCCAGTTGCTGAAAAATTAACCGGATGGTCTTTAGCTGAAGCCAGGAACAGATACATTGAAGAGGTTTTTGATATTAGTTCTTCAATAACAGACGAAAAGGCAAAAAACCCCGTAGAAACGGTTTTGACAACCGGCTCCGTTAAAGCTCTTGCAAGCCACACACAATTGACTTCACGTGAGGGCATGGTTTACCAGATAGCTGATTCTGCAGCACCAATCGTAACTAAAAACAATGAAATTATCGGTGCAATTCTTGTCTTTAGAGATATCAGCAACGAATACTTCTTTCAAACTAAACTTAAATTAAGCGAAATCCGCTTTCGCGAGCTATTTAACCGCATGAGTAACTCGGTTGCAATTTTTGAAGCTGTTGACGACGACAAAGAATTTAAATTTCTTGATTTCAATCATGCAGCTGAGAAAACAGAAAATATTTCCAAAAAGGAATTGCTTGGCAAATCTGTTAGTGAGGTTTTTCCCGGAGTAAAAGACTTTGGCCTGTTTGAAGTTTTTCAAAAAGTTTGGAAAACAGGTGAGCCAGAACATTTTCCGTTAAAATACTACGAAGACAAAAGAATTACCGGCTGGCGTGATAATTACGTCTTTAAGCTGCCCACGGGTGAGCTCGTTGCTTTCTATGAAGACATAACCGCAAGGAAGAAAGCAGAAATTCAACTCGAGGGGCTCAACCGCATCAAAGAAGAGCTATTAGGAAATTTCACCCTCCATGAAAAAATGGAGAAAATTACCAACTGCATCATAGACATACTTGGAGCAAAATTTGCGCTTATCTGGATTACAGATAAGGGCGATCTCTGCCAAAAGCAATGCCCATTCGCTTCTAACAATGACTTAAAGCACCTTTGTCCTCATCACGACTTCTGTCTGCATTTAATAGCAAGTGCAACCAGGGACAAGACTAATGAGGCTAAAGATAATTTTTTAATTCGCATTCCTCATTCTGCTTATAAACTGGGAAAGATAGCCTCGGGAGAAGAAGAAGCCCTTTTTAACAATAATCTGGAAGTAATTGAAGAAGTAGAAAATAAAAATATTTTTCAAGAACAGGAAATCAAATCCTGCTTTGCCAAACGCATTCCCTCACCGGAAAATAATAACCAGAATGGTGTTCTAGCTGTTTACAGCGGTTATGAAATGGACAAACAGGATCATGAATTTTTAAAATCTCTTGCCGATACGGTTTCCGAAGTTCTAAGATCGAGCCTTTATGAAGCAAAATTAATTGAAAGTAAAAATGATCTCGATAAATTTTTTGAATTTGCTCCTGTCGCTATAGAAGTAAGCGACAGAAATGGCAGCATTTTAAAAATAAACCAGAAGCATAAAGAATTGTTTGGTTACGCGATCGATGAAATCTCGACCCGGGATAAATGGTATGCTAAAGCTTATCCAGAGAAGAATTATCGTGACTTTGTAAAAGATATCTGGGAAAAAGATCTAAAGAATTCCGGAGAAACAAAAACAGAAACGTACCCAAGAGAATTCAACATAAGCTGTAAAGACGGTTCGACAAAAAATATTATCGTTACAGCCAAGCCGGGAAGTAACAAAACTCTGGTTACCTTTGTTGACATAACCGGCAGAAGGAAGCTCGAAGCACAACTGATTCAAGCTCAAAAAATGGAATCGGTAGGTAGATTGGCAGGTGGGGTCGCCCATGATTACAATAATATTTTGAGCGTTATAATAGGTTATTCCGAGCTTGCTCTCGAGCAACATCAAGATATTGAAAGCATAAAAAGTGACGTTAAAGAAATTTTAACCGCCGCCAAAAAATCCCGCGATATAACTCGGCAATTATTGGCTTTTGCAAGACGCGATACTATAAAACCCGAGGTTTTAGATATCAATGAAAAGATTGACAACATGATTCAGATGTTGCGAAAACTACTGGGTGAAAACATTGAGCTAATTTGGAAGCCCGCTGAAAACACCTGGCCCGTCAACCTGGATCCTTCCCAGCTAGATCAGATATTAACCAATTTATGTGTTAATTCTAGAGATGCAATTAAAAATACTGGAAAAATCGTTATAGAAACCGGAAATAGAACATTCGATCAGGAATACTGTGACGAACATGAGGGGTTTGTCGAAGGCGACTTTATCAGCCTTTCAATTAGCGACAACGGTCGTGGCATGAAAAAGCAGGAAATAGAGAATATTTTTGACCCATTTTTTACCACTAAAGAAGTTGGAGAAGGTACCGGCCTGGGCCTTTCGATGGTCTATGGAATAGTAAAGCAAAATAATGGATTCATAAATGTATACAGCGAACCCGGAAGGGGCACAACCTTCAGGCTTTATTTTCCCAAACATGCGGGAAAAGTCAAAAAAATTGCCCATCCGAAACCGCACAAACCAGCAAAGGGCAACAAAGAAACAATTCTAGTTGTCGAAGATGAACCCATGATCCTGAAGCTTACAGAAAAAATTCTTTCAAAAATGAATTACAATATTATTACTGCAGAAACTCCCGAAAGTGCTTTAAAAACTTCAGCCAGGCATTCTGATACAATTTCATTACTCATAACAGATGTTGTAATGCCGAAAATGAATGGCAAAAAGCTGGCCAAAAAAATACAAGCCAGAAATCCTGACATAAAAGTTTTATTTATGTCAGGCTACACAGCCGACGTGATTGTCGAACATGGCGTTCTTTCCAATGGGATTCACTTTATTCAAAAGCCATTTTCCAAAAACGATCTTGCCGCGAAGGTTCATGAAATACTAAATTCCTGAAGCCCTGGCAAAATTCCAGCATTTTTTTGCTTATTATTATAGGATAGCAAGTAGGTTTTTTTAAGAAAGGTAAAAAATGAAAGAAAACTTCGGAAAAATCAGCCACATAAGCATAGATCCATCGCATGCTAAAAAACTTTAAGTTTTTTTCGCTTCCTGGCAATTACACAATTTAATCATAAAAAGGAGTTGGAAAGGTGCACGAAAATTTTTGGATAGCTTTTGGCCTCACTGTTCTTGCCGGTCTCTCTACCGGTTTTGGCAGTGCAATTGCCCTTTTTGCCAAAAGAACAAATACCAAATTTCTATCCTTTTCTTTGGGTTTTTCAGCAGGTGTTATGCTTTATGTTTCCTTTGTCGAAATTTTTCCAAAAGCCAGAGAATCACTGGAAAAAGCCTATGGAGATAGCGCCTCAACCTACACGGTTCTTGCTTTTTTTTCAGGAATAATTTTGATTGGCTTAATCGACGCCCTCATACCCGAATGTGAGAACCCGCATGAAATGCATAATATTGAAGAAATGGACCCAACCAAGGCGCATAACGACAATCTAATGCGAATGGGTGTATTTACTGCTCTCGCCATCGGAATCCACAACTTTCCCGAAGGGCTTGCAACTTTTCTTTCTGCTTTGTCAGACCCGAAACTAGGGTTGTCAATTGCCATAGCTGTTGCTATTCATAACATTCCCGAAGGAATTTCAGTAGCAATACCGGTTTATTATGCGACCGGCAGCAGACGTAAAGCATTTTATTATTCGTTTTTATCAGGCGTTTCAGAACCAGTAGGAGCACTTATAGGCTATGCCCTGCTTTACAGATTTTTTAACGAAAGTGTTTTTGGTCTTCTATTTGCTTCTGTAGCCGGAATAATGGTCTATATTTCTCTGGACGAACTGCTTCCCTCGGCTGAAAAATACGGCCAACACCATTTATCCATTCTGGGCACAACTATAGGAATGGCAGTTATGGCCGTCAGTCTGATTCTTTTTCAATAACCTGACAAGGCTTTAAACTGCTTTACAAATATGGTTTATTAATCTATAAACCCATTATATAATCACACGAAATCTTAGACAGAGGAAGGGATAATGCTATGAAAAAGATTATTGAATGTGTTCCGAATTTTTCGGAAGGCCGCGATTCTAAAGTAATTGATGCCATCTCTGAATCAATCAAGAACGTACCCGGCGTAAGCCTGCTCGATGTTGATCCGGGCAAATCAACCAATCGCACGGTTTTTACATTTGTCGGAGATCCTGACTCAATTATTGAAGGCGCCCTGGCAGCTGCAAGAACAGCCTACAAGCTGATAGACATGAGCAAGCAGAGTGGCGAACACCCGAGAATGGGTGCCATGGATGTATGCCCCTTTGTGCCTGTGGCAAATGTAACCATGGAAGAGTGTGTAGAAATTTCAAAAAAGTTTGCCTCAAAGGCAGCTGAAGAATTAAATGTGCCCTTTTATTTATATGAGCACTCTCAAGAAAAAGAATATCGCAAAAAACTTCCTCAAATTAGAAAAGGCGAATACGAAGGAATCTCCGAAAAAATTACCCAGGCCGATTGGAAACCGGATTACGGGCCGGCAGAATTTGTGCCATCCTGGGGTGCCACTGCGACCGGTGCAAGATTCTTTCTTATAGCTTACAACATCAATATACTGGGTACCCATAACCAGGCACATCGAATTGCCTTAAACCTAAGAGAAGCCGGCAGAGGGCCAGACAAACCAGGACGATTCAAAGAACTCAAAGGGCTTGGCTGGTTTGTTGATGAATATAATATGGCTCAATGCTCATTTAATCTCAACAATTACAATATCACCTCTCCTCACGAAGTTTATGAAGCAGTCAAACATGACGCAAAAGAACTGAACGTAGGCGTTGCGGGTTCTGAACTTGTGGGCCTGATACCTCTCGAAGCAATGCTCAAGGCTGCCGATTTTTACATCGAAAAAGAAAACCTTTTTATTCTCGATGAAGAACAAAAGATCAAGCTGGTTGTCGACCGGCTGGGCCTTAACTCTGTTTCTCAGTTTGTGCCCGAAGAACGCATTATTGAATACATTATTAGAGAAGAACCCAAAGAACCTCTGGCAAGTCTTTCAACCCGAAAGTTTATCGAATCAGTTAATGCCAGAACCGCAGCTCCCGGAGGCGGAAGTGCAGCTGCCTTGATTGCCGCTGTCGGCAGTGCACTCGGAGCCATGGTAGCAAAGCTTACTTACGGAGTCAGAAAGTTCGAACACCTTGATGAGGATATGCGCAAAGCGATACCGCCCCTTCATGAAGCCACCCTTGACCTGATTCCCATGATAGATGCCGATACAAACGCATTCAATGATTATATCGATGCAATTAGAATGCCCAAAAAAACTGAAACCGAAAAGCAGGCCCGCTTTGAAAAAATGCAGGAAGGCTTGAAAAAGGCAATTGAGGTACCCCTGGCAACCATGAAAAAAGCCGACAAAACATGGGAACCTCTGGTAGAGGTAGCTAAAAAAGGTAATATTGCCTCAAAATCTGACGTTCAGGTAGGAGCCAGGGCTCTTGAAACAGGAATTTGGGGTGCATATCAGAATGTTTTGATCAACATGACCGACATCAATGACAGTGAATTTGTAAAAAATAAAACAAATGAAGCTGACGAATTAAGAATAAGAGCAGAAAAATACTGCAAACAGGTTCTTGAAATTCTGGAAAACCGCTAACTGAAGAAGTTGGCAAAAATCCTCAACTTGAAGCCCAGGTTGAGGATTTTTTGTTATCTACTAAATTTGAGCATATCAAAGATTGCTTCGTCGTTCTGCTTCGCATAAAGCTTCGCAGAACTCCTCGCAATGACACCCTGAGGGAAGCTTGTGCTGAGCGGAGCCGAAGTGTGGAAGGGACCGAGAACTGATTTTTGTAACATGGTCATTTCGACTAACGCTCAATGACCAATATATAATCGATAACGATTACGAGCACGATTTAGATTGCTTCGTCGTTTCACTCCTCGCGATGACGCTATTAAAAGACTTGGGGTGAGGCAAATTCTTTTCTGAAACGAGTCGATAGTCGCTGACCGAGAATTGCTCAACCAATCTGCTTTGCTTGACATGCCTTGATTATCAGGAATATACTGACCGTTAAATCTGAGTTCGGGAGTATCTTTAGAATGAGTATTAATTATGAAAACAGAATTGCATTAAATCCGGCATTAATAGTTGGACTTGGTGGAACAGGCAAAAAGACACTAGTAAATTTTAAAGAAACATTTTTGAACAGCCCCCAGATAAAAAAGGCCTACGCCCAGACTCCCGGAAGAGATCAGGGACTACCGGAATTCATTGATCTTCTTTGTATAGACACTGATATTTTTGACGCAAGTCAGCCCGAAGAAGACGACGACCAAGCTATCTCCAGCAAATTAAGCGAAAGCGAATATCACCAGATTAACATACAAAATGCCGGCCAGATCACGGGAAATCTAGACTCAGATACCTACGGTTACCTTTATGAATGGTTTCCGCAAAAACTCAAACACCATATTGGTCAGATCAGCCAGGGAGCTCATCAATTCAGATTTACCGGGCGCTTCGGAGTTTTTGTCGACATTCAGAAAATTTATCAGCAGATAAAAAGCAAAATGAGCAAAATAATGTCTCGCAGCAATGTCAATCAAGATGACATAATTGTTCCGCTCACTAATAAACAGGGCCAGATTCTCACACCGGAATTCTATATTGTAGGTTCATTATGTGGCGGTTCGGGGGCCGGCATGTTTTTAGACATTGCTTATCTGATGAAAATGGCTTATTACCAGTTATCAGGCGGCAAAGGCAAGCCTAATATCATAGGGATCCAAATGACCCCCGAAGCATTCACCCAGATCGCCATAGATCCAAATGTCAACTCAACCGGAAGAATAGAAGGAAACGGATATGCTTCTTTAACTGAATTGTTTTATTTCATGTCAAAAGAAAAATTTCCGCCTACCAAAAGCGCCAAAGACATTATCAGCCAGGATAGACGCAATAAATTCATGGTGAATTATGGTCCAATTGGAAAAAGTCACGACACCACAACCTTTGGCTCAGTTGCCGAACAACCTCCTTTTGATCAGTTATACCTGCTTGGCACAAGCAATCAGGACGACATTCCCACCTATTACAGCATAGCTTCGGAGTTTATTTTTACCAAGCTGGCAACCCAGCTCAGACAAGCTCAGAACTCCATGCTGGATAATGCCTCGCAGATTCTCGGGCAAAAAAGCTCCGATCTCGAAGGCAGGCAGTTGAAATGTTTCAGTTCAGCCGGTTACAAAAGTTTTTATTACCCTGTTGATGTAATTAGAGACCTTTATACATTTAAACTCTCAATGGACCTGACATACTGGCTCAAGCTTTCCATGGACAGAATTCTCATCGATGCAATGGTGCAGGAATTCTGTGAAAACAACCCAACCAAACTCGACCTCACCCCGGAAGGTTTGCTGCTTATGTCAAAAGATATCATCGATCGTAAGCGCTACTGGGATAACCCGATTTACCACACTCTTAGAACCACATCGAGACAAAAAGACGATGAGTCAGCCTCCGCGTTCATTCTTCGCCAGATCGAAGAAATGAATAGAAATCGGGTCAAAAAAGACGATATACGCGCAAAAGTCAGGGTTAAGTTTGAGCAAAGTGCCATAGAAGCCGGCGAACATTTGCGCGAAAAAGTCATCGAGATTATCAACAACCCCGACCTCGGCGCTCATATCGCCATAGACTTTCTAACCGCCTTTTCCAAACATTTGAGCCGATATCCGCGAGAAGTAATGCACCGCAAAGTGCAAGAGATAAGAATCAAGCTTGACAAAGAACAACGCGAATACCGCGAAATAAGCAATCAGCTTAAAGAAAAACTCTCGGGTTTTGCCGGTCTAAAAGGCAAGCTCATGGAACTTGGCACCATTCTTCGCATGACCGATATTAACGAATATCGCGACAAGCTGCTCAAAGAAGCAAAAGAAGCGGTAGATATGGAATACGAAATGTTCTGTCTTAACTGTGCAGAAGATTTTCTTAAATATCTGAATGTTCAGGCTGCCTCGATCAAAAAACAGGTTGAAGTATTTGCCGGCAAACTCGAAAAAATCTCAAAAGATGGAATGATTGAAAGACAGTATGAAAACTGTTTGGACAAAATCAAGCCTTACTCTACCATACAAAATTTCATAAGAACCTTTATTTTTGAAGAACGCGACATCGAGCCGTTTTACAAGTATCTGCTCGGAGATCTTTCAAATAACGACATCGAAGGCGATTTTCTGGTTAAAATCAGCCTTGAAGAAAATTGGGATAAATATACTAATCCTGAAAGTGCTTCTCTACAGAAAGATATAGTTAAGTATTGTCGTGAAATCATCAATAAGAGGCTTTTTGGCGGAATTGAAGAATTTATCCACTGGAAAGACTCGGTAAGAAAAGGTTTTAAAAAGAGTCTGGTCGAAAGTATGATGAATCAGTCTACTCCGCTTATTACTCTCAATGATCGCGGCAACAACTCTCCTCAGCGCATGAATATTGTAACCCTGGGTATCGCAAGTGAAAACAGCAAGCTGAGCGAAGAAATCAAAGACTCTTTAAGAAAAGGCGATATCGGCGTAACCATAGCGCCAACCAGAAATCCATATGAAATAAGCCTGCTGCAAACTCTTCATGGAATTGCTCCATACAATATCAGCTCTATAACTCAGTGGCATAACCTTTACCGTAAAAATAATGCAAAGATTAACTGCCATGCAATTCTGACCAATGACGCATATCCAATTTTGTGGTCAAGTTACGGTCTCATTCCTGCTAAAAAGCTTGAAGAACACTATATGGTTTATCTGCTTTTACGTTATGAACTTTATGCCGACGACAATAATATGCGTCACGGTATAGAATATAATGAAGAACTGGTACAATACGAGCTATGGTATCAGCAGGACAAGCCTCAGCCAATAGGCAGAACTATTACTGCTTTGTTTGATTATTTAAAAAATAACACCATGGGTATTTACCTTATCAGAAGTGTATTCAATGAATATTGGAAATCACTGCCTTTCCCAAAACAACATGCAATTGTAAAAAAATATCTTCCGGTCATGACCGAAAAAGTTAGAAAGCTTGAAGACGCGATTGAACAGGAAATCAAGAAAAACCATGAAGTCAGTGCTTCCAGTGATGAGCTGCTTTCAATCAAACGTGGCATCTTGAAAATCCTTCAGGACTATAACGAGCAATTCAACAGCATTCTCAGGCAACGTCCATCGGGCACTATTGAAGGCGCATTATCCTGATAATAAATGTTAAAAATGTTGATAAGAAGCTGATAGCAAGAGGTATAAACAAAGAATAATGGTTGAAGTATCGCCAAAAAAAGATCAACTCAGAATACCTGTATGGAAATACATGCTGTTTCTGCTTCTTCTTTTAATCATTTTGCTCGGCGTGCTGATTTATACTTTTTCCTCTGGTTTTTCGGCGCGAAATTCTTTTCTTGAATCATTAAGGCGTTATTTAAGTTTTGCCAGCAGCATGAATCCAGGTTTGAAGCCTCAAGATGATTTTGCCGACGCACTAAGGATACACGGAATAGAAAAAGCCGGTGAAAAAAGGTTTTATCTTTATGTTTCTGTTACCGATAAAAACAGTTCTCCGCTGAAAACCCTGAATCCGGCAAATATTAATTTAAGTGTATTCACCCCCGACGCTTCGGAGGAAGCTTGTGTGATAGACAGGGTAAAGCCTCTGCATTTTTACGGGGACTTGAAAGATCCGATAAGCTTTGCTGCAGTCATGGATTATTCGGGAAGCATGTTTCCTCATGATGTCAAAGCCATTGAAAACAATTTCAGCGAGTTCACCAATGAAATTGCTCTACCATTTTCGGCTTCAATCATAAAGTTCAATGAACAAGTCAAGCAGATGAATTCGCTTACTGATGACAAGAATCAAATTCTTGATGCCATAAAGAAGCGCATTTCTCTAACTAACACTGCTTTATATGATGGCCTCGACAAAGGCATAGAAACTATTCAAGCTCGGCCGCATCTGAGGTTTATTGTTTTAACCACCGACGGGAACGACAATGCTTCTAAGGTTTCTTTAACCGAAGTTATTCGCAGGGCACAACAACATAATATCTCCATTTTCGCTTTTGGCTTTGGCTGGCTCAAAGTCGATCGGCTGAAAGAAATCTCACAACAAACCGAAGGCTACTACTCTTATGTCCCCGACAGCTCAAACCTGGATGAATGGTTTCAAAAGCTTGGACAAATTATCAACAATGTTCAGGTTATCGAATTTTCAACCAGAACAAATATGAACATGCCTGGGAAGATAACACTGGAATTAAAAGATTCCGGGCTGACCAGAACAATAAACAGATAAATAAAAAGTTCGAATTTTCCGGCAATTTATGGAGGCGATATGAATTTTTACAGATACAAACTCTTTACAGTTCTACTCTTGATCCTGATCTCACTTCCTTCCCAGACTCAAGGGGCTCCGGCCTTTGATTTCGGTTTGCCGCTTTTCGGCTATGAAGAAATTAGATTTGATAAAAGCAGCAGCTCTGACTTTAACTTTCAGTTACTAAAAAAATATTTGTCGGAGCATTCAGAATCACCTCTGCATCAGCTTCACGCCATTTCCAGATGGTTCAGTCTGATAAGACTTTCAGACACTCCACGCAGAACAGAACTGATAAAAATCAGCTCGGATTATTTTTCGACCGAGAAACAAAAAGAGGTTTCCAAATTTGAAAGGCTTCAAGAGATTTTCTTCAGAGGATTACAGTTAAGCAATGATTATAACGAAAACAGGTCCGAAAATGCAGATGAGAGATTTGAAAGTCTGCTTTTGGATTCAGAAAAGTTATTATCAAACAATCCCGACTACCATATTGTTAAAGCCATAATTTTTCAACTGCTTAGTGCCAAAGGCAACAGTTACTTTTCTTTAATGAAGCCCGCAGAAGATCTCAAGAAAGCTCTCAGTCTGGTTCCCGAATCTGCCCATTATTATTTTATTATAGGCCAGGCTTTCAGGTTACTTGGTAACGAAGATTCTACTCTATTTCTCTCGATTGCATCTTATGAAAAGGCTGCATCTCTAGATCCCAAAAATCCCAAGCTACAAAATTCCCTTCTTGGTATTTACATGGGCTTGCATGAAGATTTTCAGGCAAGAAATAAGTCCGAGCCCTTTTGGCTCGAAGAAGCCGTTTACAAAAAGATTCTGACCCTTTCGCCCGGCAATGCCTATGCCCTTAACAATCTTGGCTACCTTTACGCTGAATATGGGGTTAATTCGAAGATGGCTCAGGATTTATGCCAGCGTGCAGTCGACCTGAATCCCGACAACCCCGGATTCAGAGATAGCCTGGGATGGGCCGCATTTAAAAACAAAGATTTTCAAACTGCAGAAATTGAACTTAAAAAATCTCTTTCGATGCGAGATGATATCTACACGCCTCACTATCATATCGCAACTCTTTATTATGCTACCGGCCGCCTTCAAGAGGCCGAGAAGCATTATCGCAAATCTCTCGAATTCAAACCGCAATCTGCCGAAGCTTTAAACAATCTTGCCTACCTGCTGGCAGAACGAAATAAAAAAATTGATGAAGCTCTTGGTATGTCAAAAACTGCAGTTAAACTCGAGCCTTCGAATGCATCTTATCTAGATACTCTTGGTTGGTTGTATTACCGACAGAACAAACTTGATCAGGCTCTTAAAAATTTGCTTAAAGCGGCAGACCTGGCTCCGGAACAAAGTGAAATACTGATGCACATCGGAATTGTCCATTTAGATCAAGGAAAATTTGCCACAGCTCTGAACTACTTAAAAGAAGCGCATAAAGCTGACCCAAACTTTCAAGCCACCAATGATGCCCTTTATATGGCAATAAGACTCAAATCTTATTTTGAAGCCCTTGCCCAATACCATGGTCTTATGGGCGAAAGATCCGATAAAGACCGATTATGTAACATTCTAATGAGTATTGCAAGGCTATACCAGGAAGAAAAGGAATACAGCAAGGCTGTTGGATTGACCAAACTTTGCGCCGAGATTCGCAAAGATGAAGTCAGCCTGGCTGAACCATTATTTCCCTTTTATGAGCTTGAAAAAGATAAAGATGACAAAAATGAGATCATTTTAAAAGCCGAAGCTCAAAAGCAGGCCGGAGAAGCTCAAAAAGCTCAAGAGCCTAAAGAACTCGAAAAGCCCGGGGAACCATCCATTAGCACTTCCAAAGAACAGACAGAATCTGCTTCTGTGAACTTTGATTCAGAGATGATGCCAGTTTCTATCCCTGAAGATGTGAACTTTCCCTTTGTTATTTCTCTCGGCCCTGATTTTTTTGCCAAGGCAGGAAGATTAATCCCCACTTTTTCTGCATTAGAAGACTTCAGCTTCACCTTCTTTATCGAAAAAATTTACAATCCAGGCAAAAACCTTATTATTCGAATTGAATCGGGCCATACTGAAGGCACCACAACATTAATGCTTCTGAAAAACTATTTCAGACAGCTAAACTGGCAAGTAACACAAGACAATAAAACCCCTGACCTGTTGAACATTCATACAGGCAAAAGAAAAATATTTGCGATTGCCGACAGAAACTTCGTTTACATTTTTCCTTTAAAAAAACCAGGAGCAAAACAGCTTGAATCGATGAACAAAGTATGCCCAATGAATGAGAATATCCTCGGTAGCCTTTATTTTGACTGGTCACAATTTGAAAAGCAGATACCGGCAATTTTAAGACCTTTTTTAAAGAATCCGATGAAGCCCTTTGCAAAATCTATGTCCAATTTAACTTTCAAGAGCGGAAGCTTAAGAGAGTTTTCGCTTCTTTCAACCGGGAAGAAACAGAATAAGGCTTTCTTAAGAAATATTGCCCGACAGCTTTTTGCTTTCAAGCTAAGAGCTCATCAGATGGGTCTTGATGCAACGATTAAAGTGTCTTCAGAAAATGATATGCTTTATCTTGCTATTTATCTGGATAATTTTTCTGAATTCATAAACAGAAAATTTTCGCCCGTAATCAAAGGTTTGTTAAGCCAGAGTTTCACAAAATATTGTTCCGGATACTGCTGTTTTTTATCAAGGATGTTTTTTCACCCGGAAATAAAAAATGTATGTCCTGAACATGGTAAAGTATATTTCGATCACATCGCAGGTCTTATAAACTGTGAACTTCATCAAGGCACACCTGCCATACCTATTTTTCTAGAAGCAACCCATGCTTGTCATTATTACCGAAAAAGACTCGAAAAGCTCGTTAAGAACCGCTTAGAAATCGGCAAAAAAATTAATGACACCGATGATTTGCTAAAAGAGTTAATAAAAGAGTATAATGTTCCGCACTGCCCAACATCGGGCAGCTGGGAAATTGATAAAAAAGGCAAAATTCATTGCACAGATCATGAATATTGAGTTTGCATTTTTTGCCTAAATGTTTTATCTAAACAAAGAAACCATTTGGAGGTTAGAGAAATGCCTGCTGTAAACATCCAGGACAACATCCTTCAGTATCTAAAAGACGGAGGAGATCTTGTAAAGATCTTTCTCATGAAGGGCTTTCAGATTCAGGGGACGGTTATTGACTTTGATACTTTTGTAATTTTGTTAGAATCTGAAGGTAAGAAACAATTGATTTACAAGCATGCAGTTTCTACCATTCAGTTACCCGATGATTTTTCAGGTACCGAAGGCTGATAAACGAACTAGAGGGGGAGCCGGCTCATGAAGCCGGCTCCTTTTTCTTTTGCGCAATATTTTTTACAATTTGCGCATTTTTTAAACAGCAAAAATCCATTCCTTGTTTAATTATTGTACAAATGCGGTTTCAGAATTGCTTTTCTGTCTAAATTCGCTCCAATTAAGCCCTTAAAAGTTGGCACATGAATTGCTTTAATTTAGACAACACTGCACGACTTATTCGTCAGTTGTCTTCAATCATTCCTTTCCTTGATCAAGGCTACGTGAAAGTGGCCTTTTTTTTTACCCGAAAAAAGGCTATATTCTTTTAACAAATTATTTTTGAGGAACAAAATGAAATTTTCGTCCAAGCTTTTTCTTTTAATTATTTTTACTCTTCTAACCTTCATAAATTCTGTAAAAGCCAGAGATGACATACCGGCTCTCTGTTATCATAAAATTGAACCCAGCCCCTCGGGCAAATTTTCTCTTTCAACTGCTAAATTTAAAAATCAACTGGCCTATCTTAAAGATCATAATTATGTCTCTTTAACCTCGAATGATCTTGAAGAAATATTTGTTAATCATAAAAAAGCTCCGCAGAACTCTGTAATCATTACTTTTGATGATGGTTACAAATCAGTTTACGATTTTGCTTATCCCATAATGAAACAATACGGCTTCAAAGGTATAGTCTTTGTTTATCCGGAATTTATCGGTGCTTCTAAAGCTTTAACCTGGAAACAGATCAATAAGCTGCTTGCAGAAGGCTGGAGTATTGAATCTCACTCCATGAGTCATAGCAATCTGACAATCAGCAAAGCAACTTCGTCCCTGCAAAATAAGTTCTTGAACTACGAAATTAAAAACTCAAAAGAAATTATTGAAAAGAAAACCGGCCACAAAGTTAGATTTATAGCATGGCCTTATGGTTGCTATAACAATCCGGCTCTAACCAAAGCTCGGCAATGCGGTTATATTGGAGCCCTGACAGTAGATGGGGGTTCCAACTACCAAAATATTTCTCCTTTTTATTTAAAGAGACAAGTTGTCTATTCAAGCGATTCAAAAAACAAATTCCTTGTAAGGCTTGGAATGCGTGGACTACCCATTGAGAATAGATTGCCTGAGCCGGGGGCAAACGTTAAAGAAATCGCTACCTTCAGTTGTGCAATTCCCGGGCTGAAAGATTATTCTCCCGATAAATATGTTTTAAATGCAAAAATAACGGGCCGCAAAGTAAATTTCAACTTTGACCCAACAACGCAAGTCCTCAGCGCTGAATTAAATCGGCCTCTTACCAGTGGCGGAAATTATTATATTGATGTTTATCTACGCAAAAAAGCAACCGGCATAACTGCCCAGAATGGCTGGCTTTTTACCATAGAAGGAAAAGATTTAAAAGCAAATTACTGAAACTCTTCATATTCATTTAAAGTAATAAATTCATCTGAAAAGGTTAAAAGATTGTGCACAGCAGGAATCTCGGGCACTCTGAATTTATTATTAACAAGATTAGTGTTGTCCCAGACTCTTCTTCTTAAAAGATTGCTGCAGCTATGGCTTCCGTCGATAAAATAACCTGGCTCTTTGGTACCTAGACGAACGACTCCACCGTAAACTCTTTGAATAATAAAGCCCGGCTTTTTAAGATATTCCAGATACCCCGCATTACCTGTTTCATCGCAGACTTTATCGGAAGTATTGCCGATTCGCCACTTAGCACTACGCCAGGCTGAGCTAACCAGATTAGCGTTAACAGTTATTTCGGGGACATAAATACCGTCGTCGGGATGCTTAACCGCCTCCTCAAACAGTGGCTGCATCAAACCCATAGCACCGGCAGTCGGTACCGGCGCTTCCGCCTCTTCCTTCTTTGCCTGCTCCCAGGCCATCTCAAAAATCCTATCCTGCTCGTTTACGGTTAAATCTCCGACGTCGCGAACAGCTGTTTTTAAATATTCTATAATTTCGCTGCGAACACCGTCGTCTTTTATGCCAAATCTTGGTTTTGGCCCCGCACCAGGCGTAAAAAATCTGATAATATCTTCCATGTTTACATTGTAAATACCACCTGAATTAACGTTGGGATTTGCGTGTAGCCATTTTATCGTTCCATAACGGGCAACAAACTCTCCGTCTTCTCCAAATTCACCTAATCCCACCAGAGATTTTCGCTGACGCTGATCAATCGGACAAACAAAATCTTTGATCTCAGCTTCGATCTCAGGGGTAGAAGGCTGCAGAGCATGAGCCAGACAATAAAGAAAAAAGGGCTTAATTTCATTGCGGGCAAACAGAGTTGGATGCGATACATCTATAATAACGCGCCCCTCTGACATGACAAGTGCCCCGACTTTATGCTTGTTTTTACCATTCAGAATATCAAACTTATAATCATGGTAAAATTCATCCTGGTAGACCTGCGGAGTCATGGGGTTCTGGTTAAAATCGCCACCAATTATTATATCACCGGTGCTGTAAATCGTTATGCTTTTGTCGGGGCATCCCCAGATTCTAAGTGGAACCTCAGAATAAATTAAAAGCTTGTCCCCAGGCAATTTTTTACAAAACTCCGGGTCATCAGATTCTGTAGAATCGTCTTCGCCGCCCGGGCTCTGACTACAATGATAATCACCAAAATCGATATCGACGTATCTGGCGGATTTATCATAAGGATTCCGATAACTGCCATATTCGAGCATTCCCTCTTCAATGGTTATGCCCTGAGTTTTTCTATAGCGATGGGCCCAATATTTCAACCTTTCTCTGGGAAGCCGGTTGAACTTAACAGGATGGGCACCATGAACTCCATCCAGCAGATAACCTTCATGGGTTTCAAATTTGTTTATATTGACCGAGTCGTTTTTAGCAGATAAAACCATGTTAGTACCATCTGCAAAGCCTATTCTTGTGTCTTTAAGCGCTCTGATGAGTCCAGGAGTTTCAATTTTTTCCATTTCATAAAGCTCAGAGCCTTTGCCGGCACCGCCGGCAGTATTAAAAGTTATCCAATGGTAGCCATAAAGTCGGCCGCGCCTGAGTTTGTTTTCTCTTTGCAGATAGGGACCTAATGCACCAAGATCTAAAAATTCACCATCATAAAGCAGGCTTTCTACAGCCGGGTATCTTCTCTCAACAAAAGCAGTTATTTTTCTGCAGGTATTTTCTTTGATACCCCAGCCCTGACCGATTTTTACAACTATCTCGGCTCTTGTGTACATTTCTGATTCACGCAGAGTTTGAGTTAACGAATTTTCTTTGGTACTGTAAAAGGGCGCAACCCTGGCTTTGAATTCGCCGTTTGCATTTCCTCCGCTGTAAATACCCTCTTCAACACCGTTAACATAAATAGAGCCCATTTTTCCCAGAACAGAATCACGACTTTTGCGCGGACTAACCCACTTTTCTTCTTTGTTGTCGCTGTAATACCAATGAGTAGAAAAACCCCGATCAGCATTTAATTCAGCAATTATACAGTCTAAAGCAGTTTCTCCCAGACCGGTTGCAAGATATCTTCTTACTTCTTTTGACTGAAGTTGGCTCTGACCCGACTTTATTCTGCCAAGAACAGCAAAGAGCATTACAAGAAGTATGGCAAAGCCCATTACTATTAAATAACCCGAACCGGCCCTGTTTTGTCGCTTGAAATTAAATCTCATGGGTTTTTAAAAATTTCTTTTCCCCTTTTATAAAAACTGGTATGCAAATCGATGTTATAAACTTCACCCTTTTCTGTTTTTTTGCGATCCCGCTCTAGAACCATTTTGACGTGAACAAGGCTGTTGCCTGTTCCTGAATCATGTAACGGTCTGGCTACTGCAATGCGATCATCATCGCTACTGACATTAGAAGGCTTGAAGGGCTTTCTTATTGTTCTATAAACAACGAATTCTCTAATGTTTTCTGCCAACTCCTGGCGTTGTGTTGTTTCATTGCCGGGTTCTTCAATAATTGTTGAAGTTCTTATCAATCGATAATGCGGAAACTCATCTCCTGAAGAAGAGGACCCGCCGGCAGGATTTTCAACTTCTTCAATTTCATACTTTATTTCACGACGCAAACAAACCTGCCCTCCAAGCGGAGAATCAAAAGCTATTCTCGGGTCGATTTCCGAGGTTTGAAGGCTTAGAACCAATCCTGGTCGGGTAGTTAGCGAGCCAACCATTTCGTTAAAAACAGGAACAGGCTTTTTTATAGAAGTCGCCTCTCTTATATCATCTCCCAGAAAGGTATTTATTTTGCGAAAAGAATCGTTAACCTCCATAAACTCAATAGAGCTTGTAACAACTCTGGTTTGAGAAAAGAAAATTTCATAGGCGAAATAAACGATCATAGTGGTTACAACAACTACTATTAAAAGCTCGATCATAGTAAAAGCTTTTCTAAATCTGTTAGTCGATTGTATGTTGAAATTATTCATTTTAATTCATATCTGCAACAGTGGTTTCAATAATGAATGGTTCTGCCTGAACTCCATCCATGGTTTTCCAGTCAACTCTAATCTTTACCAGTTTCAACCCGACAGGGCGCTCGTCATCTTCTGCTGCCATAACATTACTGATTTCGACCTTACGTTTGTAGGTTATTCCCCCCGACTTATATTCAGGTTTAAGACTGTCAGTGGGACCCGAGTCTACTTTAAAATCTTCCTCGACACTATTTACGCCGGCATCCTCTTCATCCAGGAGACTGTATGGAGCAGCTCTTACAATTTCGACCGCCTGTTGAGCAAATGCAATGGCAAGACTGTAATCTCTTAATCTTTTGGTTTGACTAAGCCCACTGGAAAAAATAATTGCAAGAGAAAAAAGTATAGCCAGTAATAAGATCGTAATTAACAGCTCGGGCAAGCTTAAACCATACCTGGCAGAAGAATGGTTACAGCCAGAACCTTTAAAATTCACCGGACTTTGAATCAATTAATTGCTCCATAAAAGATCTGATTTTAATAGTCCTTTAAGGTTAATGACCTGCAACTACAACATGACTAACGGTTTTGCCGGATAATTTATCTCAGACATGACCGTGGTTTTCAATAACGCCGGGTCTTAACCAATATGCCTTAACTTATTCTTTGAGATTTATTTTCTATTAAGTTATCATTAATTGGTCCTTCGGGTAAACAGGCAAATAAACAAAAGAAAAAGTTTAATGCTAAAAAACAAGATTCCAATTGTTTAAAAGCCCGAAAATTTTAGACATAATGAAAAGTTATTGCAGATGACAGGCCTAGATTCAAATAAAAAATTCAACGACAACCATACCAGTATCAATCAGCTGAAGGAACTGGTAAACGATTTTATCAGTGAACGCGACTGGCACAAATACCATAAACCCAAAAACATAGCGGTATCTGTTGTATTAGAAGCCTCGGAGCTGCTGGAACACTTTCAATGGTCGCCACCTGCCAGTGAAAAGATAGACGATGACAAAAAGAAACAAATAAGCGAAGAACTTGCCGATGTACTTGCATACCTTCTCAGTCTTGCAAATGTTTTAAATATTGACGTATCCTCTTCAATGGCTGAAAAGATGAAAAAGAACAGAAACAAGTATCCGAGCGAAGTTTTTCATGGCAACTGGAAGAGACCCGAAAATTAAGGAAAGCAACTTATGAAGGAATTTATCTGGTCGTGGATTTTCTGGGGATCCACCATTTTCTGTTCATTACTTTCAATAAGCCTTTTAGTCGCTTTCTGGCTTTTTTCTACTGCGCCCAATAATCCTCACACACCAGTATTTGCATCGGGATTTGGATTTGCTCTTGGCTTTTTTGGTCTTGGCGCGCTGCTTGTATTTATTTTTGACCGTTTTTCTAAAAAAAATCTTGTTTTTAAAGAAATTGAAAATGAATTCTTCAACAAAGTTATAAAAGAAATGCCCTTTTTCTTTTTTGCAGTTTTGTATTTCTTTACTCTATCAGTTTACATGGGCATTTTTCTCATGGTTCTATCTTATATCAAAACAGCCTGCACCTGATTAAATTAAATTATGAAAAAATTCAGATTATTATTACAGAAATTTGATCTTTACCAACTCGGAACCTTGCTGTTGCTAGTGGTTCTGGCCTGGTTTTCTTTTGAATCAAGCCCTTCGGAAATAAAAATTGGAATTATTTTACCACTAACCGGGCCCAGCTCTGCCAGAGCTATTGCACATAAACAGGGGATCCTGCTGGCAATTGAGCATGTTAATCAGGCAGGCGGTATCAATGGAAAAACTCTCAAACCTTTAATAAAAGACAATGAGGGTAATCCGACCCAAACGGCAATAATTTGTCGGAACCTCATTTATGAAGAAAAGGTTTTAACTCTGGTAGGAGGCATAAGTCCGGAAAGCTCAAGAATTATTCAACAGTTTTCTGAACAATCTCATACCCCATATTTAACCGCCCTATGCACTCATTACGAACTTACAGCCAACGGAAGCAAATACAGTTTTCGCAGCATAACCGATGACGTAAAACAATTTCTGGCTATCTGCGAATACTCTGCTCGACGCTTTAAAACAAGAAAACCGGCTCTAATTTATGATCCGCTTATCTATGGTTCAGACAGTGCACAAAAATTTATTGAAGCGGCACTTAAAAATCAACAGCAAGTCGTTGCTGCGGTCTCTTACCGTAACGGCACCCTGAATTTTCGGCGCCAGCTTGAAATCATAGAAGCCTCTAACCCCGACGCTCTTTTTATCATAGCACCTCCCAAAGACTCGGCATTAATTCTAAGACAGGCAAGAGAAGCCCGTTTTACCAAACCAATTCTTGGAGCAAACCCCCTTTCTTCCCATGAATTTATAGAGTTTGCCGGCATCTACTCAGAGTCGGCTATTTGCACCCTTCCCTTCAATTCAAGATTGGGCGGACAGAGAGCTGAATATTTTCTTGCCGAATACGTCGAAAAGTGGGGGGAAAGCGCAGATTCTGACGCAGCTCTGGGATATGAGGCTGTTATGCTGACTGCCCTGGCACTTAAAGCCGGTGAATACAATAAAGAAATGGTGCGCAACTACTTTGCTTCAATGCATGGCTGGGAAAGCGTTACCGGCTCTGGCGGTTTCGATCAAAATGGCAATCAGGTCAGACCTGCTGAAGTTGCTATCATTAAAGACAGGCAAAAAATACCGGTAAATTTAGAGGAGCTGTTTTGAAAACCAGCAAATTTTTTAAATTTTCTAATCTGACTTTCTGGGGTGCAATAATTATTATTGCAATTTTGTTTATTGTCGCTAACCGGGAAAAAACTGAAGAAAATATTACCACGGCAAACAGAAATCAAGCCAAGGGAACGCGAACAAACGACTCGGCTGAGACCAATACTTCAGCAGCAAGTCGCCGCATAGGTGACGATTCTCAAAAACGGGAAGGCAATCTTCTCATACCTTTCAGCACCACGATTAAAACAGCTGCAGTTAACGACCTGGTAGTCGACTCAAGGGGAACGCTCTGGGGAGCGACAGAAAAAGGAGTCTGCTCAATCAGCAATGGGCTGCTACAGGAATTCAGCCTGACCAAAGGAACTTTTCCGGCCCCTCAGGCTCAATGCATTGCTTTTGACGGACAAAAAATCTGGGTGGGCACTCTTTTTGGACTCTACTCTATTACCAGATCTGGAATTATTAACAAACATCAAATCTCGCCAAACCCGGCATCGGAATTAATCTGGGATATAACTTTTGACGGAATTACCATCTGGGTATCTACGCAAGCCGGAGTTGCATTCAAGAACAAAAAAAATGACTTTTTTATTCTCGATAAAAAGATTACCAACGGCGGACTAAGAAACAACTGGTGTCAAAATATTCTAAGATTCTCCGGCTGGTTTCTTGTTGCTCACGACAACGGAATCAGCTGCTGGAACACCGGCTTTAAAGCTTCCAACCCTGAATTCTGGAAAAACATTGACAATGCAAGAACCGGAATTGTAAGGCCGGTTTCGGGAATGACTTTTGACGGGCAACATATCTGGGTTGCCACAGCCAAAGGCGCATTATTTTTAAATACACCAATAGAAAAGCTTTTCTCTGAATCAGTTTCAAACTTTGTCAGCTATACGACGGTTCACGGTCTTCCTTCAAACCGAGTAAACGACATTATTACCCATAGAGGGTCTATATGGCTTGCTACCGATGGTGGCCTGGCCCGAATCAACAGGGAAGAAATTCAAACCATATCGCCAAACGACGGTACCATGGCTCAGAATTTGAAAGCTATGGCTGCAAGCGGCGACATTTTATGGATTGGAAATGATGAGGGAATTCGCTTTATAAATACAGCAATGGTTGATTAATATGGACCAAAAAAAATTAAAGAACAAAATTGAAACCCTTCGCGACGAAATAAGGCATCATGAATATATGTATTTTGTTAAAGCCGAGCCCGAGATATCGGACCAGGCATTTGACAAACTCATGAATGAGCTAATAAAGCTTGAAGAGGCGAATCCGGAACTTATTACCCCGGACTCACCAACCCAAAGGGTGGGCGAAGCGGTTACTTCTTTCAATACCGCAAAGCATAGAATTCCTATGCTTAGTATAGAAAACAGCTATTCTATAGCTGGGATTACCGACTGGATACAAAAGATGGAAAAACTTGCCGGCAGAAGTATCTGGCCGGTAGTAGCTGAGCTGAAGATCGATGGAGTTTCCGGCTCATTTACCTATAGAAATGGAAGCTTTGTCAGTGGAGCAACCCGTGGCAATGGCGTACAAGGTGACCTTATAAGCGAGAATGCCAAAACCATAAGAAGTCTTCCTTTAAAAATCAAATCCGATCTGGATATGGATATAAGAGGTGAAATTTTCACACCTCGGTCTCAACTTGTAAAACTCAACAAAGACAGAAGGGAGAGAGGTCTCGAGCTCTTCAAAAACTGCCGGAACCTGACAGCGGGAACAATCAAGTCTCTTGATCCGGCTATTGCTGCCAAACGTGGCCTTCAGGTTATGGTTTATGGCATAGCGCAGGCAAAAGAGCTTAAATTTAAAAGCCATTCAGAAACTCTCAGGTTTCTAAAAGAACAGGGTTTTAAACTGAATTATGCCTATAAAGTCTGTAATTCATCAGATGAAGTAAAGACTTTTATTGACAGAATTAACGAAGAAAGAAAATCCTTTGATTTTGATATTGACGGCATAGTTTTAAAAGTCGACAATCTTGCAATCCAGGAAGAGCTTGGAATAACCAGCAAAGCTCCCAGATGGGCCATTGCCTATAAATATCCACAGGAAACGGCAGTTGCCCGACTGGTTTCGGTCAGCTGGCAGGTAGGTCGCTCTCAACTCACTCCTGTCGCTCACCTTGAACCGGTTCAACTTGGTGGCACCACAGTCTCGCGCGCGTCTCTACATAATATAGACCAAATTAAAGAAAAAGATATTCGTCAGGGAGATTTTGTTGTAGTCGAAAAAGCCGGTTACATTATTCCTTATATAGTAAAAACATTACCCGAAAAGCGTGATGGCAATGAAATAGAAATAAAGCCGCCCCAGCAATGCCCATCCTGTGGCGGATCAGTAAAAGTAACTGAAAGCCGGGATAATTCGACAGCAATAGTATGTGAAAACAAAAACTGCCAGGGAGTTGCAGAACGAAAAATTCAGCATTTTATAACCCAGATGGAAATTGAAAACATCGGCCCTCAGTTAGTTCGTCAGTTACTTGAAAAAAAGCTGGTGACCAGCTTCGAAGATGTTTTAGCCCTCGACGTGGAACAACTGATGAAACTCGAGCGAATCGGAGAAAAATCTGCAAACAAGATATTCAAAAATATCCAGAAAGCGAAGAAAGCTCCTTTGTCCCGCGTTATAGCTGCCCTGGGAATTTCAAACGTTGGAATAGTAGTAGCTGAAAAAATAGCCGAGTTTTTTGACCAATCGTTAGAAGCATTTGTCAATGCCGACAAAGAAAGCTTAATGCAGATTGAGGGGATAAGCGACAAAGTGGCAGATAATATTATTGCCTTCTGTAACTCAGAAACGGTCCTGTCATCTGTAGACAGCATCAAACAATGGTGGCAAGGACCCGACAATCAGACTTATCAAAATAGCGACAAAAAAGATATTCTTGGCGGTAAAATTTTTGTAGTTACGGGTGAAGCCAGTGTTCCCCGCAAAAAGCTGGAAAAGTTGATTAAAGAGTGTGGCGGAGCAGTAAAGTCATCAGTTTCAACTAAAACAGACTTTTTACTCATAGGTTCAGGCGAAAGTGACGATTTTAATTCTAGTAAAAAAAGACAGGCTCAAAAATTAAACAAAACCATTATTTCTGAGTTTGATCTTTTTAAAATGGTTGGAACTAATCTTGAAACAATCAAAAACAACGGGTAATATAAGCGAAATTTTTGCCTCGATTCAGGGCGAAGGTCTGCATATTGGAACAATGCAGCTTTTCATCAGACTTTCAGGGTGCTCACTAGAATGCAAGCGCTGCGAGCTTACCGAGTTTCAGCAGACCCAGGAACGTTTTTCTATTCGCCCATGGCCGGGTCTTAGAAACCTGAAATTAATGAACCCGATTACCCCTGAAAATTTAATTAAACAAATCTGCAAGCATTACGAACTCAAAAACTTTTTCTGTGTCTCGATTCTCGGGGGCGAACCTCTTGAACAAAGTGATTTTCTTCTTGAATTGATAAAACAGTTTAAAGAAAGAAATGTCGATGTTTTTGTCGAAACAAGTGGTCTCCTCGCCGATGAATTTATTAAGTTAAACGAACACGCCACTTACTGGTGTGTTGATTTAAAAATCTCCAAAACATGGGGTTTCGGTGAGAAACTGAAACCAATCCACAAAAAAATTATTACCGCAGCAATTCCGAAAAAAACTTATTTCAGAATGCTGCTGGATTCAAACGACGATCCGGATGCAATAATCAGACAGTTACAGGGATTGGACCTGCAGAAATTCGATC
>JBNJGH010000044.1:0-25374 GCA_051747585.1 Candidatus Rifleibacteriota bacterium | reverse complement strand
CTGGGACTTGACAGCCTTGAATCCGGGCTTGACTGTTATTTATTTCAGCCTCGATTTAAATCGGCTTGATGTTACTGCCAAAATGGTGGCTCATGCTGCTGAAGTTCCAATTGATTATGTTAAAAATCCTTATTTATCCAGACCGGAATTTGAAGATAAAAGAAAAGAAGGGCTTTCAAAAGTAGCCCAGATGAGCAAGCGGCTCTTGCTGGTCGATGAAACCTCAGGAAGAGTTTTTCTCGACGATATTAAAAAGTTTGTTAAGCGAACAAGGCTTGAAAGAGGCGGAGATGTTGCTGTGGTAATTGATCCGATTTTTAAAATTCAAATTCGCAATCAGCATCAAATGAAATTTAATGAAAAATGTAATTTTCTCTCTGCTGAATTAAAAAGCTTAAGTGCGGTTGAAGGGGTTACGCTTATTGCGACCGCCGGGTTGCCAAAAGCTGTAAGTTCTCGTCGCCCGGTAAAGGATGATCTGGAAGAAATCATGGGGTTGCTTTACGACCCTTATGCAGTATTTTTCCTCTATTCAGATTATCTGAACAATTTTGACACTCCGTTCCTGGAATGGGAATGGGGAAAAGAAGATAGTTTCATGATTCCAATTGCAGAAGCTTTGATTGCAAAAAATAAAATGGGTAGCATTAACTCCAGGATATTTTTCAGGTTTTACGAAGCGTATTCAAGATTTAAAGAATGCGCACCCCAGGAAGTAGAAAATTACACGGCAATGATTGAAAACCTTGAAAAATTCAAAGAGCAGGGAAATGCCCAGAAGCAATCATCGTCAGGCGGCGGCAGACGTGAGGAATTCTAATATGGAAACGGCCCGGGAATATTTTCTTAAAGGAATAGATCTGCAACAACGCGGATTGTTCGATAATGCCATAGAGGAATATGAAAGGGCTTTAAATTTAGAACCTGAAAATAATGATATTCTGGTAAATCTTGGCGCAGCCTGTTTGCAGAAGGGGTTGTCTGACCGCGCTATAAGATTGCTTTCAAAAGCTTTGAAGGCCGATCAGGATAACAGTCTGGCACTTTACAATATTGGCAAGGCTTTTGTTTATCAAGAAGATTTTGAATCTGCCCTTCTTGCCTTTGAACGGGCTTTGGAGCTGTTGCCTGAGGATCTCGAGGTAAAAAAAGCGATTCTTCAGTGCTATCAAAAACTTGATAGGTTGAGCTCTGTTGTCGAGCTGGGCGAGTCTATTATCGAAGAAGTGATAGAAGACTCTGGTTTTTTGCTGATGCTGGGCGATACATTTATGCGCCTGGAAAAGTTTGAAAAGGCATTGCAGATTTTTCGCAAGGCTTCTGCGGTTGCCTGTGATTCCATAGAGCCGTTGATGGGTATTTATTATTCCCAGGTTGCTTTGAATAACCGGGAAAAGGCTGCTACAACCCTGAAAAGGGCGATGATGATGGAGCCTGAGAACCAGAAGCTGCAGGTGATGATGGTGGATCTTCTGCTCGAAGACGGTTGTATTCAGGAAGCGGTTGATCTGTTAAAAAAGGGTATAAACACCCTGGAAGAGCCCTCGATGCTGCAGGATAAGTTTAATGAGCTTGCGCGTCGTCTGCCGATTTTGCGTAAAAAGGTCGATGCTGCCGGCTTGCGAGTTAAGCAGAGCGCTTATGAAACTGACGTTTATGATATTCTCGACAATCTTTATGATGGTAAGACCAGTCTGGACATAGCGTTAAAGGAATTAAACAGCTTGCGGCAAAAAGACCCTGACGATCTTTTTATTGCCAAAGAGCTTGCTAATCTTCTTTTTCAAAGCCGTGATTTTGAAAAGGCAGCGGAGGTTTATTCTGAGATTCGTGCCAGTGTTCCTTCTGACCCCAATAGTCGAGTTGAACTTGCAAAGTCTCTGGCAATGAACGGAGATTCGGAAGCGGCCAGGTCGGTTCTCAAGGAGGCTGTGCGAGACCTTGGGCATTGTCCGGAACTTGCTGTGGCTTTAGTTGAGCTGGACTTGTTCGACAAAGAGTTTTCCCGGGCTGCAGGCCGCCTTGATATGGTGCTTAATGAATATCCTTATGAGCCCCATGCTCTTTTTTTGTATGCGTATACCGCTTTGAGGTTAAATGAGCTTGATATGGCAGAAAAATACATGCTCGAGCTTCTTGAAAAGACCCCTGAAGATGAAGAACTGGTTGTCTGGTATTCCCGGCTTTGTATATTGAAAGGTATTCCGCAAAGAGCGCTGGAGGCCTGGAATAAATTTAACGATGGAATTGAAAGCCTTGTTGAGATTATAACCCGGGTAGAGTTGACCCTGGCTTCGGGCGACAGTCGGGGAATTATGAAGTGGCTGAAGCGAATCGGTGAATACTACCCGCGATTTATGGAAGATCACCTGCTTTTTGGCAAAGCTTTTTTCTTTGCCGGAGACTTTGCTTCTGCCCAGCGTGAATTCGAACTCGTGCTCAAGCATGAGGCCAGAAACGCTGAGGCTCTGGCAATGTCGGCGATGAACATGTTGATACGCAATAAAGTTTCACGGTTCTGGAACTATTGGCATCAGGCTGTAGACAATGATTCTCTCTATGCGGTTATTCCGGGAATAATTCTTAAAAACAGTTTTAACTTTACCCAGAAAGAAAGACTCAAGGCTGAAACAAGAAAAATTATTGAAATTGGAGCCTTAAAAGAAGAAGACAGGGCTCGACTGGTAATTTTGTTAAAGAATTTGTAAAGAAAGAAGTTAGATATGAAGAAGAATGTAGCTAAAGATTTAGGGCTTCTTAATAAGAAAATAAAAAAATTAAATAGAATGCCGGTAAAAAAAATAAAGGAATCGGTTTGCGATATTATAGACCTTAAGGGGTTTGGGCTGGCTCTTTTATTGCGCAAGTTGCCGGAATTTTCGCCCAAAAGGCAGTATAAAATTGCTCGTAAAATAGAAGATTTTCTATATTTTCATCCGGCAGATGGTGCGAAGCTGCTGAACAGACTCAGGGTTGTCTGCAGAAAATGTGACAAGCAAAGCTTGCCTCTCTTGTTGGCGGCTTATGTGGATGTGTGGTCTCAAGCAGGAAAAAATGAAGCAGAACTTTTGACGATGCAGGATAAAGCTTATGAGGTTTTAAAAACAAATGCCGATCTTACCCGAAAAGGGAAGGCTACCGAGATAATAGGAAAGTCTGACGATAAAAGATTTTTAAAAATTATTATCAAAAATATGATAAAAGCATCCAAAAAGGTTGGAGATTTTTCTGGATACCATTTTATCGAAAACTCTTTGTTAGTAGTAAAAAAACTTGGCGGTGAAACAGTTTTAAGGCTGTTGATTAATCCAAATTCTGATAATATTATCAAAAAAATGAGAATAGAGTGGAGTCCCAGCGATGCGAATGTGATGAATAGTTTGATCAGAATCAGTCACGATCTAACCGATGATTTTGCGCAGACTCTTTTAAAGGTCGTCGATTTGTCAGACTTTAATCTGCCGTTTGCGTCTATGATACAGGAGGGGCTTGATCATCCGGATAAGTGGGTGCGTCAGACCGCAGCGGCGTCGATGGAAAAAATCAGCAAATCTGTTAACCCCGAACTGCTCAAAAAAATGCTTGGAGACTCATCTCCTGAGGTTCGCTTGATGGCCATTTCTTCATTAGGTGGCTTTTCGCGGGAGCAGACCGGGGAACTGCTCGAAACACTTGCGCGAGAGAGCGGAGACACCGCAGGAATGCGCCTTAACGCTCTGTATGCTCTTCATGCTCAGAAGAATTTGCCCGCCCTGGAGCGCCTGACCGATTCGCCGGATTCGATTATCGCCTTGAATGCCATGGGGTTGGCAGCTTTGTTGAGTTCTTCGCGACGGGAAAGCCTTGAAAAATTGCTTGATGTTTATCTCGGCCTGAAACCGGATAGAGGTATCGAGCTTCAGCGTTACCTGCTTGAATTGGCTGAACCCGAAGACCTGCGGTCCCTTATCGCTCTTCATAAGACTTCTGAGTCCAGTCTGGCCAAAGAAAACTGCGTTGAGCTTATCAAGCTGTTTATGATTAAAAAAAGTGGGCCGCGCCTCGAAAAGGTCAAGACCGATCTGCCTGAAAGCGAAAGAAAGGCCGTAGAGCTGCTGGCTGCCTAGCATTTTAAGGGTAATGCTTGCCGGCTTGTTCAAAAATTAGATAAACCTTGCGCCAGGTTTAATGAAACCTCGGCATCGCTATCGGGATCGGGGCTTCGCAATTCTTCATTAGACGACAGCGAATACTCTTAATCGTTGTCGTTGTCGGTATTCGCTATCGAATGTTTTTTTTCTCGTCGCTCCCGACCTGACCCCTGAGCGGAGTCGACGGGTCCAGGGGCATCATTTTCCGCCCGGTTTTAACCGAGTCATCGATTCAGAGTGGTCATCGAATAACCAGTTGCATTTGCTCCTATTGCAGATGCAACTTTTTTTGCGCCAAAATATTAAAAATTCATCAGTATAAAGTTAGTATTAATAATTAAAGGTTGATGTTAATATATTGGTGTTAATGGGTGCTGCTGTTTGTTGGTTATTTGTTGTTGGGTCTTCTGTGCGCAAGAAATTTAATGGTTGCAATAAGCCTTTTAGCTGGTAAAACCCGCTGATAATTGCGGGATACGCAATTGCCTGGGGGCATTCGGCGGCTCTTGAGTTTGTATTCGGCTAAATAGCAAAATTTGTTTAGATGATGGGCTGGTAATTTTAGGACAATGAAGGTTTATTGCATGACCGGCAATCTTGTAAAGAAGCCGCACGCCGGCTCTGTAAGCCGCAAAGAAGGACAAAAAAATGGAGTTTGCGGCTCATGATGTTGCCTGTTAGAGAAAGATTTTTGGTGCGATTGCTCTTGTATGACTTAGTCGGCTTGAGTTCTTTTAAGTGCCGTGCTTAGACTGTCTTGTTGAGATATTCCAGGCTGTGGTTAAGAATTTTTTGCGCTGACAGCCCGTCTCCGTAGGGGTTTTGGGCTTGAGCCATCTGATTGTATTTGTCTTCGTTTTGTAAAAGCTCTTTTGTTTCCTGGATAATCTTGTTTTTGTCTGTCCCAACTAGCTTCAGGCAGCCCGATGTAAGCCCTTCGGGCCTTTCGGTCGACTCTCTCAGTATTAATACCGGCTTGTTAAGAGATGGTGCTTCTTCCTGGACCCCGCCTGAGTCAGTCAAAATCAGGTGGCAGCGTTGCATAACATTGATGAAATCCAAATATCCCAGGGGTTCTATGAGTTTTACTTCTGGCTCATTATCAAAGAACGAATAAGCCTGTTTGCGCACGTTTGGGTTGGGGTGAATAGGAAAGATCACCTGTATGTCATTGAAGTCTTGTAGCAGGGCTTTAATGGCTTTAAACACCTCTTTGTGAGGCGATCCAAAATTTTCTCGCCTATGAGTTGTTAAAAGAATGGTTTTTTTGGGGCTGGTGAGCAATGCTTCCAGATCGTCGCTCAGTTTATGGGGCTTTTTGAGGCTCCAATGAAGCGCATCTATTACAGTATTTCCTGTTACAAAGACGTGTTCTGGGGCGATGTTTTCTTTTAAAAGCTTTTCTTTTGCGTTTTGAGTGGGTGCAAAATGGAGTGTCGCCAGGTTGCTTGTGAGTCTACGGTTAATTTCTTCGGGAAAAGGGCTGTAGCGATCGTTGGTTCTAAGCCCGGCCTCTACATGGGCGACGGGGATTTTGCTGTAAAATGCTCCAAGTGCGCCTAGAAAAACTGTGGAGGTATCGCCTTGAACAAAGACCATCTGGTGATCTCTGGCTTTTAAAATCGGCTCAAGGCCTGCAATAATTTTAGCGCTGAGACTGAAAAGGCTCTGGTTTGGTTGCATTACTTCCAGATTGATATCTGGAGTTATATCAAAGTGTTCCAGCATATCCCGGGCCAGCTCAAGGTGTTGGCCGGTATGAACAACAGTTGTTTCTATGCCTCTTTTGTGGCTCTCGATTATAACCGGAGCAAGCTTGATTATTTCAGGTCTTGTGCCGAGTATGAACAGAAACCTGGGCATTATTTTTGTGGCTTGTTATCTTTTGGGTTTTTATCTGAAGAGGGTTCGTCTTCGGGTTCTTCTTTTTTTGTTTCAGGCGCTTGTTCGTCTTGTTCGGGCTCCTTGTCTTCTGTTGCTTCGGGAGCTTTTGTATCTTTGGATTCTTTATCTTCTTCAGAGACTTCTTTGCTGTCTTTTTCCTGTTTTTCGTGCTCTTTTTTTACTTTTTCTATTTCCTCAACTGCGCTGACGATAGGTTTCTTTTCGGGCAGTGGAGGCAGTTCTTTGCCTTTTAAGAGGTCTTGGAATTCACCTGCATTAATTGTTTCGCGTTCAAGCAGGAGCTTTGCAAATTTTTCGAGCTTGTCTTTGTTGTCGGTAAGAATCTGTTTCGCTTTTTGATAGGCATCATCAACAAGTTTTCTTATTTCTTTGTCGATTTTGCGTGCGGTTTCTTCAGACAAGTCTGTTCTGGTATTGAATTCTTTGCCGAGGAAAACGGTCTGATTATCGTCGCCAAGATGAAGCGGTCCTATTTCTTCGCTCATACCCAGTTCGCAGACCATTTTTCGAGCAATTTTGGTAGCTCTTTCGATATCGTTTCTGGCACCGGATGTTATTTCGTCGAAAACTATCGATTCGGCAACTCTTCCGCCAAGAAGTATGCATAGTTGATGAAACAGCTGGGTTTTTGAAACGGTAAGTCTGTCTTCTACCGGTAGCTGCATTGTGAGCCCAAGGGCCATGCCTCGTGGAATAATTGTAATTTTATGAACCGGGTCTGTTCCGGGTAGCAGCGCTGCAACCATAGCATGTCCCATTTCGTGGTATGCGGTGTTCTGCTTTTCTTTTTCGGAAATTATGCGACTTTTTCGTTCTGAACCGGCAATAACTTTGTCGATTGAAGCTTCAAAATCACTCATGATTACAATTTTGCGGTCATTGCGTGCTGCAAGAATTGCTGCTTCATTAGTAAGATTTGCCAGGTCAGCACCTACGAATCCCGGAGTTCTTCTTGCCAGAATACTCAGGTTTACGTCGTCTGAAACGGGTTTGTCGCGAACGTGTATTTTAAGAATTTCTTCACGGCCTCTTATGTCGGGTTGATCTACTACAATTCGGCGGTCAAATCTGCCGGGCCTGAGTAGTGCCGGATCGAGCACGTCTGGTCGGTTGGTTGCGGCTACCAGAATGATACCCATGGTATTGTCGAATCCATCCATTTCAACCAGAAGCTGGTTAAGTGTCTGTTCTCTTTCGTCGTGACCACCGCCAAGGCCGGCGCCACGCTGACGGCCCACAGCATCGATCTCATCCATAAATACGATGCAGGGGGCATTTTTTCTCGCTTGTTCGAAAAGGTCGCGAACTCTCGAGGCACCAACCCCTACAAACATTTCTACGAACTCAGATCCGGAGATGTTAAAGAATGGCACTTTTGCTTCGCCGGCAACTGCTTTTGCCAGCAGAGTTTTTCCGGTGCCCGGAGGTCCGAAAAGCAAAACGCCTCTGGGGATTTTGGCCCCAAGGTTAGTAAATTTTTGTGGGTCACGAAGAAATTCAACGACTTCGAGCAGATCTTCTTTCGCTTCGGTAACTCCTGCTACATCTTTAAAAAGAATCTTTTTGTCAGTTGGGTCTACCATTCTGGCTTTGCTTTTGCCAAAGCTTAGAGCCTTTGCGCCACCACCCTGCATTTTTTGCAATATATAAAGCCAGGCTCCAATTAAAAGGATAAATGGGAACCAGTTAATCAGCAGGTTGAGCCACCATGACATTTGTGCTGGTGGTTCTGCTTCAATTATTGCGTCGCTTTTTCTGATAATTTTCATCAAACCAGGGTCTTCAGGGGCAACTGTATGAAAATCTGCTGTTTTGGCTTCATCGCCACTACCCATAGTAACCTGTTTTTGAAGTCTACCTGTTATTTCACGGTTGTTTATTTTGAGTCTAAGTATTTTTTTCCCGGGGTCATCACCTTTAATGATCTTGAGGAATTCCGAATAAGTCAGTCTTTCGACCTTCTTGGTACTGGCGATATTTGTAAACGCTGTAAGAAGCAGTATAAGCAGTAACGCATATAGAGCTACTGATTTCATTTTTGTTGGTTGTTCTTTCATAATCCCATGCCTGTATAAAAAATTAAAATAACACACTAAATCAGGCTGCTATGCTAACACAAATAAGGGGGTTAATCAAACATGGAATTAATTATCGTCTGTTGGTTTGAAGAGCCTTTTTTGCTTGGTTTTGAGCCAGGTTATCCAGCCTGAATTTTTCAATATTTGTTGCTCGAGCATGTCGAGTATATTAGAAGCGTGTTTTCGACTTTCAGGTGTAGTACCCTTGAAGCTCAATAAAGGGCTTATTGATTTTTCGCCAAAAGACAGTACTTTGTCGGCCACTGTTGAAAATTCATCATCGTTGGAGATAAGTTCAAGCCAGTATGGAAGACAATCCAGACTGTTTATTCTAAAAAGAGCCGACCTTGCATTCTCTCTTATTTTGGGGTGTTCGTCGTAGCACATGCTTGCCAGAAGTTCTATGCGTCCGGGGACTCTTACTTTATCAAGAACAAAAATGCTCGATGCTTTCATCCATGGGTTATCGTTTTGAGCCATTTCTTTGAGGGTGTTAAGCAGTTTGTTTTGATCGTCTTTGTTCCATAAAGCTTTTATAACATTTGCCCTTACTCTGTTGTCTTCATCTTTAAGCATTGGTAGCAGTAGTTTTGCTGTGTCTCCGATATCAAGTAGCTCCAGGGCTTCTACCGCATTTGCTCTTACTCTTGAGTCTGAATCAACCAGAGCATGGGCTATAAAATCAAGCACGTCGTCATCTGGCAGCGCAATTCTGCCCACTGCAGTGACAATACAGGCACGGATTCTGGGATGTCGGTCGGGGTGATAAAAATTCATTATTGCCCCGAGATTGCTTGGATCACCAATTTTGCCAAGAGTTTCAACTGCCAGGGCAACTATTTCAGGATTTCTATGGGAAAAAAGTTTTATTATTTCGTCGCCCGGGCTTGAGTCTTCTAATTCCCCTAAAACTTTGAGGCAGTTGTAAAGTACGTCATCGTCGTCTGATGACAATTTGGCGGCAAGCTCGTCAATATGGGCAGGAGTCTGCGGCATGTCGGGCAAAATTTTCCATATCCTGATGCCTTCCCGCTCTATCATTCGAACCCATGAAGCGCTGTTGTAGTCGGTGTAGGATGCGAATTCCCTTTCCGCTATTTTCAGGGCAGATTCCCGATTTGTGGCATCGACGCTGTATTCAATTTTGAATTTTTTGCGTGGATTTGCCGATTCGGTGTAAGGAATAATAACTTTATATATTTTGTTTGCGCCCATGATTTTGTACCCTTTATATTTTACCAGATTGCCTTTGCATACTCAATATTCTCAAAACAAAGTTTCAGGATCTGTTTCGCTTGCAATTGTGTCGCTGGCGGTTGCGTTATATTTTTCAGCTTCAAGCTGCAGCTTTTCCAGGAACATAGTTTCCTTTCCCGTGTCCATAATTTCTATCGTTAAGGTGGCCTGAGGAACAAGCTCGGGAAAGTATTTGTTGATGGTTCTCAGTAAGGGCTTTACCGGTACCGTTTCGAACTTGAACTCGAGGGTTTTGCCGCCAAGGGCTTCTGATGATAATTCTTGTCGGGTAATTAAGGGTTGTTCGTGTCTCGGAAACCTTATCCATCTCGATGAATCCTGAGACAATATGGCATTAGTTACACCGATGAAAATTATAAAAATTAAAATTTTTTTAAGTCGCATACCAGACCAGTAAATTATCCATTATTCTGAAGTTTATTTCTTTATGCTTGTAAAGGGCAGATAGATAACCATTTACCATTGTTCTGTAGAGAAAATGCTCCCAGCCGGTTTTTCTTAATTTGAAGTGATCCATAAAGGCTTTTATTATTCTATCTTGAGGCTGTGGAATCTGCAAAAGCTTTCTCATAAATGAAAGGCCACTTCTGATGCTGCTGAAATTGGTTTCAATCATCGCGCCAATGCTCGATGTTGGAGCAAAATGCCCGCCCGTGAAGATTTCAGCCTCTGTATTTCTCAGAGTTTCGAGGGTGTCCAGCTGGGCAAAAGGGTCGTAAACGAAGGGGAGACGCTGCTTTTTAAAAAAGCTTTCGGGAAAAATGGCGTCGGCAACAAAAGCAACATTGCCGATTTTAAACCCTTTCTGGTTAATAGAATGCCCGGCAAGCTCGATTGTCTCGATTTCAAGCTCTTTGAGCAGGCATTGGTTGTTGTTAAGAATTTCCACTTTGCTGGGCTCAGCCATGATGAATTTGTTTGTCAGGTCAGGAATGGGAGGACCGGCAAACAATACGGCAGCTTGAATCAGGGGCTGTCTGATTAAAGGGGCTTCCAGCTGTGAAGCGAAAATCTGGCAGCCTGTCTTTTTTTGAATGTACGCATTGCCGCCTATATGATCAGCATGGGCATGGGAATTTAATATATAAGATATTTTGAACCTGTAATCCGAGAGCAGTTCATAAACTTTAGCGCCATAATTACTGTGCAAGCCTGAGTCGATCAGAGCTACCCGACTCTTTTCAAGCAGGATAACCCCTATATTTACCGGGCCGGTAATGATGCTGAAGCTGTTGGTAATCTTTTGAAGTTTCACTTTTTCGGGTTTACTCGCAGTTATTGCAATATCTTTCTGAATCTCCGATTACAACCAGGCCTTCAAAGCAGTTGCTTTTAACTTCAATTTTGCACCCCGGAGTGCCGTGAAAATGAATTTCAGGTGCAAGAACCTCGACGTAATAAGGGTTGTCTTGATAGGGTGAAAACTGTGCTCTATATATCCAGGCATCGACTGGTTCAAAGTCATTGATTGTTAATTTGATGCGAAGAAATTTAAAGACTTCGCCACCTTTGACTATTTTAAAAGCAGGATGCCAGGGAAGAGGTTCGGTCGTAAAATCCGGGCTGATTATTACCAGGGGTTTGTCTAGAAGAATGTTAATGGTAGCTTCTTTGCAGTTGCCGATTTCAGGAAAAACTTCTTTGAAAAAAGGCATTTGTTCGTGAACGGTGTTTTTTGATTCGCCTCGTCCCTTTTGAACTTTTCCTCTAATAAAACCCATCTTAAGTTTGTACTCCTTTTACTGATTTGCTTGGCCAATATTGCGTGTTTCGAAGAATTGTTTCAGTTTTGCTACTGCACGTCCGCGATGGCTGATTCTGTTTTTTTCATCTGGTGGAATTTGAGCTACTGAAAGATTGTTCTGGCTTAAGTAGAATACCGGGTCGTAGCCAAAGCCTCCTGAACCGCTTTTTTGAAAACCAATATAGCCGGGAAAAACTCCTTCAAAAGATTTGCTGGCACCTGTTTCATCAATATAAACGAGAATACAGCGAAATCTGGCGGTTCTTTTTTCCCGGGGAACGCCTTCGAGATTTTTTAACAGTTTTGCTATATTTCGCTCATGATTGGTGTCAGGCCCTGAAAACCTGGCCGAATGAATACCGGGTTCGCCGTTAAGAGCATCTACCTCAAGCCCTGAGTCGTCGGCGAAAACCGGCTCGCGAACACGCTCGAAGATTGTTCTGGCTTTGATTTCAGCGTTTTCAAGATAGGTGCTGCCGTTTTCTTCTATTTCTAAAGGCTCAGGTAAATCTTTCAGGCTTTTTAATTTATAACTGGGGCCCAGAATTGTTTTAATTTCTTCGAGTTTGTGCAGATTGCCTGTGGCCACCCATAAGGTTTTCATTACTTGTTCAGCGCCTTATCTTGATATTCAAAAAGTTTTTCTATGCCTTCTTGCCCTAAATCCAGCATTTGATTCAGCTCTTTACGCGAAAAGGTTGCTTCTTCGCCTGTTCCCTGTATTTCAATAAAACCGCCCTTTCGGCTCATAACCAGATTTAAATCGGTATCTGCTCTTGAATCTTCAACATAATCGAGGTCAAGGCATGGTTCACCATCTACCAGTCCAATGCTTACTGCGGCGATTCTATTTATAATAGGATTTTGCTCGAGCTTGCTTTCTCTAATTAATTTTTGTACAGCTATTTCAAGCGCAACCATGGCACCTGTAATCGATGCGGTTCTTGTTCCTCCGTCGGCTTGTAAAACATCGCAATCTATCATCAGGGTTCTTGGACCAAGTTTTTCTAGATCTATTGCGCATCGTAAAGATCTGCCGATCAATCTTTGAATTTCATGCACCCGGCCTTTAACTGTTGTTTTGCCATAGCCGGCTCTCGCGTTTCTTGAAAGGCCTGAAGCCGGCATAAGAGCATATTCGGCTGTAATCCAGCCCTGTGGTATTTCCCGATTTTCAATAAAGGGCGGAACTTTTTCTTCGACCTGAACTGTGCAAAGAACTTTTGTGTCTCCAAAGCTTATAAGAACTGAGCCATGTGGATATTTAAGATAACCTGTTTGTATTTGAATTTCTCTTAACTGGTTTTGTGAGCGCCCATCATGTCTTGGCATTGGTATATCTCCTGTTCTGGTCTTAATTTCATGTTAAGAATAGCACCATATTTTGTTGTCAGCAATTTTTATTCTTGAGTACTTCGATCCATGCTTTTTTTATGCTCAAGTCAAGTTCGCCAGATTCAACCATTTCAAGGCAGAACTCAAGTGTCGTTTGTTGGGTATTTAGTTGTTTGTTGAGTAGAAATGAAGGCAAATCCCAGTCGCCAGGAAAAACAAAGCCTTTGGGACTTTCAAATTCCTGCAATTTATTGTTGTCATATCTGAGTATGGTCTGCATAAAGGCGATTCTACCAGATATCAATTTTTTATCCGGTGAAAGCAAGGTAAGAACGTGGGTGTTGTGCAGTCCGGTCATTAAAGAACTTTGTGAGCCGGCAGGTGCGAAAGGCGGCGTTTCTACCGGTGCGGGAACCAATTCTAGATATTGCCCGAGCAGGCGTGGGGCTAAAAATTTTGAATATTTTTCTATATCATTTGTATTTTGTGCCCTGAAGGTCCCGCCCATACAATTGTTTTCAAAATAAGCCGGTTGAATTGCAATTTGTATCGAGGTTTCGGGTAAAATCAGTTTTCCGGGCAACTTGTTATTCTGGCTCAGTTTAGTAACCTGTTCAGGATCGTTGCACAGCAATGCAATACCATTTAAACTTAGGTTAATTACCGGAAAATTTTTCTGTTCAAAACCCTCTGTTATAAAGGAAATTCCTTTTTCTTTAACCAGATAGCGGTGATATAGTCTTTTTTCTTCTCCTAAAATCTTTTGTATCAGGTTCTTTTTGGCTTCATCTGGAACCTGCGATATTTCAAGTATGATTTTGCCGAGTTTTAAAGCACGGTAAGAGGGTATGTTAAAAAAAACTATTGAATCCGGGCTTATGCGGCCAAATCCTCCCCGGCTTTCTTTTCTTACCAGTCCGGTTTTAAGCTCTTTTTCTGCCTGCTTCCAGCTGATAAAGTAATCAAGAAAATAAAATTCCTGCATTACATTTCTGCCTTCCAGGGTTTGCCATAGAAAAAACTGGGTGCCGTCTTTGCCCTGAAACCAGCGCATATTCAGATCCGGGTTGTCATTTTTAAGCTTGGCATTTTCTATTTCGCGTAAAGAACAGCCCAATATTCTGGGTTTGATAAAATCTTTAAGCATGCGCGATTCTGTAATTGAAAGTGGCGAAAATGAGCAGCCGGCAATATTGTTGCTAAGATTTCTCAGAGTTGTTTCATTATCGATTAAAAGCTTCTCGAGAAAAATACTGCAGTTCAGTTTCTGACCGGTCTTAAGGGCGGCTGTTGGCTTGTAATTGCTAAGGTCCAGGCGCATTCCGCCGTAGCTTAGATTTAAAATTGGAAAAGGCCCCTGCTCACCTATAAAAACTTTGCAGTTGTGAAGTTGTAGACGTTGAAATCTTCTTCTTTCTGCTTCTTTTAAATCTGCTGCATCTTTGTTTTCTGCTTTACGGGTGCCGGATATCCATTCGAGTAGTTTGCTCAGGTTAATCATGCAGGAAAAGTCCCTTGAATATTGTTAAGACTAATTTTGTCAACTGCTTATACTTTTATTCTAACAGAATTATAAAACATAAGGGAACCTGTAACAATTTTCGTATCTATTCTCGATCATTGATTATCAGTCTGCTTCAAAAAAAAAGAATATACCTCACACCAGACCGCATTAAATCCCTGTATCGCTATCGGTATCGGGACTCGGGATCGAATGAGGGGTTCAGATTCATAATTCTTCGATAAGCAATATCGAATCCGACAAGCGATAGTTCTTACCCCACACCATGCCGCGTCAAATTATAATCGTGACCAGCACGATATGCCTTGAACCTGCCGTCTAAATAAGTTATAAACATAATTCAACAAGATAAATCCGGAGCAGACAATGTCTCATATTTTACCGCTTATAAGAAGAATTGCAGAAAAAACTAAACTGAACCAGGGCAATGGTCGGGTCGAGAAATTTTTTGTCTTTGCTTTTGGCGCAAAAGAATATGCTGTTCCTGCCGTAGATATTACAGAAATTCTTATTCCAGGTTCTCTTATCAGTGTAATGCAAGAGTCAGAATTTGTTATGGGTGTTGTTAACATCAGGGGAACAGTTGTTCCGGTTATTAATTTGCGCGAAAGACTTGGCCTACCTGAAGACTACCTTATCGAAGATGATTCGCGGCTTCTTGTTTTTACTTTAAAGCCGGGCTCTTATGTCGCAGTTGTCGCAGATCGCATAGAATCGCGTCTCAGGGATGGAATTTTGCAGCGATTACCCGAAGAGGCTTGTCAAAATGAGGAGAAAGTTTTTGGCTCTGCTTTTATCGACGACAAAAAATATCACGTTTTTTTTATCGATCAATGGCTGGAACCTGAAGAAATTAAGATTTTGCAAAATATTGCAGAGTCTTATTAATAAATAGTGGAGGAAAACAAATGGCTAAATATGTATGTACAGTTTGTGGTTACGAGTATGATCCTGCTGCAGGCGATCCTGACAACGGAGTTGCTCCGGGAACTTCTTTTGAAGACCTGCCTGAAGATTGGGTTTGTCCGGCTTGTGGCGTAGGAAAAGATCAGTTCGAAAAAGTTGAATAGGTTTTTTCAACTGTAAAAGCTTAAAATATGGGCTGCTCTATTGCTATTTTGTTGCCAGAAGTCTTTTTATAAAAGACTTTAGGTTTAAATCAAAATATTTTTGTAGGGCAGTCCTTGTTTTTTGTCAATTTTGCTGACCGGGAACCATGGTTTCACAGCTGCCGTCACATTGATGATCAATGCTGTCTGAGCATGCACCAAGATACTGATTCAGCTTGCCTTCTTGTTTTAGTTTCTCAAACTCTTTATCAGAAGAAACTATGCCTGCTTTTTTGAAAAGTCGTTTTAGAATAGCATCCTGAATGGCAAGCTGTAGGCCTCTTACAGCTAAAAGAGAACAATGTTGCTTGCTTTCGGGAAGTCCGTCCAGGGCTTCAACAATATCCTGGTCTTTAAGCTGCAGGGCCAGTTCAATTGTCATGCCTTCGGCTATTTCCGCCGTTATGCTTGTCGAAGCAATAGCAGCCGGACAACCCTTTATTCGGTAGCGAACTTTTTCGAGTATCTGGTTGTCTTCGGATACCTGTATTGTTATTTCAACAAAATCTCCGCAGCCCGGGTCACCGATCTTGCCTATGCCGTGATACTCATCTATGAAACCAACTTTTTGCGGATTTTGAAAGTGTTCTATTACTTTTTTGCTGTAGTTCATTTTTCTTTTTTGTTGTTTTCTGCAAATCTGTTGTCAGCCAGCACTTTTTTGCTGGTATTTTTTTTGTCTGCATACCAGCCGGTTTTTTCCGGATGATTATGATCAAAATCGGGAATATAGGGCTTAATATCAATTACAGGGCTATTGTCTAAAATATCTACCCCGCTGACAAACATTTTGTTTTCGACGATTTTATCAAGTTTTACGATTGTCATGCCCAACGGATTCGGTCTTAAAGGAGATCTGGTTGCAAAAACACCTCGCTCTACTTCGTCGAGATAGGGTCTTACCAGTAGTTTTTTCTTGTCGGCTCGATCAAATTTAAAAAATACGTAAACGTAGTCAAAACCTTCAAGATCTTTGAGGCCGGGTGCATAATCGGGAAAAATTTCAATTTCACCAGTTTCTTCCGGTGCCATTTTGCCCTGGATAGGTGTGCCCTTTTGCTGCGTGAATCTTGAATGAACTATACCTATAATTTTGAATTCTATAGAATTATTCATCATAATACAGGAAATATTGATGAAGACAGTTCTTCTGTAACAGCGTTAAGCGCAGCTTCTACGGCAGAGGTGTCGCCATAGACGGCAATGACAGTCATATGGGTTGGGCAGACACCCCTTATCTCTGCTACCTGAACTGCTGCAGCTTTTTCTGCCATGTCAGAAGCAGCCAGTATTGATGCTACTGGTCCCTGAATGAGACCTACTGCATCGGGAGGTGTCTTGTAACTTTCAAAATGATCGCTTTGAATTCTTCTGTGTTCGAGAATGCCCCAGAAGCCTTTTGATGGCCGCTTTACCAGCCTTATATTCAATCCGGTTGCCCGGGCTTTGTTTGAATTTGTCATATAATTTCACCCCAATAAAGCTGATACATTATAACACAGTTGCAGATAAAATAAATCTTTGTGTTAAACTGAGTTTGAATTGAGTAAGTTAATAAGCATAAACAGGTGATAATCATGAAAGAAATTCGCTTTCCCAAAGCTGTAGAAAAATCTGATAAATTTGAAAAAATTAAGCATTATATTGGAGAAAATCAAAAAAAGTTATGGCAAAAGGCGCAAACTCGTGCTGTTTTTGTGCCCGCCAGCGAAAAACTGATTAACCTTTTTCAGTTAGAGCATAAGAGAGGGCGGCTGATAAGAGGTTATGAGCTGGTTGAGCGCACTCTTTTGGCTCAGCTTGAAGGAACAAAAAGCGTTGATGCCAGAACCGGAGTAAAAAGAGGCAGAAGGTTGTCCAGGCTTATTGTCGTAAGTAATGACGGCTCTGAGAGATATTACAGAAAAATAGACAAGCTTGCAGTACAATTTGAGTCTATTGTATTGTTATTTAGAATCGATATAGATTCTGCCAGCCTGGGAGAGATGTTTTTCGGACCCGGCAAAATTGCAAAAGTTTTTATGCTCGATCACAAAGAATCAATGGCAAACGCACTCGAAGCGTTGGTTTAAAGGGGGGTTGATTTGAAAATAAATAAATTTGTTATACTTCTTTTGGTTGTGTGTCTGTTAATGTCTTCTGAGTCAGTATTTGCGGCTTATAACCCAGATCTGCCTGACAATACCATAAGAATTCATTATCACAATTCCAGCCAGGAATATTCAAACCTTGGTTTATGGCTATGGTATGACGTTTCTCAACCCTCTAAGGATTGGCCTTCTGGAGCTTTAAAGCTGAAAAAAACAGAAGGTTCAGACACTTATGTTGACGTCAAATTGAAAAAACAGGCTTATAACATTGGTTTTCTGGTAGTCAACAAACTAACTGGAGAAAAACAAACCTCAGACAGGATATTTATTATGAACGATATGGATAATGAAATCTGGATAAATGATAAAAGTGATAATATTTATTTTAATTCTGAATACGTCGAACATGCAGAAATTGTTTCTGCCACAATAAAAGATAAAAATCGGATTGAGATTGCATTTTCCGGTTCAGTCAGTATTAAAGCGGATGAAATTAAAAAGCTTCTTGTATTAACTGATAACCAGGCGAATATGCTTGAGTTCAATGTCGTAAAAATTCAAGACAGCCAGATAGTTCTAGACTGTAAAAATCTGGTCGAAAAGTATCCGATTAAGGTGAAGCTGTTTTCTCAGACTGTAAGCGCAAAAGCTGATTGGAAGATGATAGATCGGCTTTATGCTTACGAAGGTGACGATCTTGGCTGCATAATGAGCGGCTCTGATGTGGCTTCTTTGAAGCTTTGGGCTCCCCTGGCCGATAAAGTAGAGCTTCTGGTTTATGACCGTGATAATCAGGCTAAGCTTATAAAAGAGCTTGTGATGGAGTCTGCAGAGCCAGGCGTATGGTCTGTTGTCGTAGATTCTGGAATGGTCGGAGTCGGTAAACTCGAAGGTTATTATTATCAGTTCAAGGTTACCAGAGACGGCTATTCCAGGCTTGTGCTCGATCCTTATGCCCGATCCATGGCTCCGGTTACAATAAGTTCTTCGGGTAATTCTTCTGGTAAAAGTGGTGACTTTATCGGTAAAGCTGCTTTTGTAAGTGTTAAAGACACTGGAAATACTCCAGGAATGGCAGAAATCGAGAATTACAATAAAAGAGAAGATGCAATTATTTATGAAGCCCACATAAGAGATTTTACTTCAGACCCCTCTATTGCAAACGAACTAGACCATCGATGGGGAACTTTTTCTGCTTTTAAAAGTAGGCTGGACTATATAAAGTCACTTGGAGTAACCCATATACAACTGTTGCCGGTTATGGCCTGGTATTTTGGCGATGAGACAGCAATGAATAAAAGGGAGCTTGAATATTCGGCTGACAATAACAGTTACAACTGGGGTTATGATCCTCATAACTATTTCTCGGTCGATGGAGCTTATAGTGAGAATCCCGCTGATGCAGCCCTGAGAATAGCTGAATTAAAAGATCTTATAGATGAAATTCATGCTAGAAAAATGGGAGTAATTTTAGATGTGGTTTACACTCACATGGCAAAGGCCAGTTTTTTAGACGATATTGTGCCTGATTATTATTTTTTCCGTGATGAAAAGGGCAATCTGCTGGGCGATTTTGGTAATAACCTTGCGACTAATCGAAAAATGACTGAAAAGCTTATTGTCGATTCGGTTAAACACTGGTTTAAAGAATATCGTATAGATGGAATGCGCTGGGATATGATGGGCGATGCAACCAGGAATGTTGTGCACAATGCCTTTGAGGAAGCCAGAAAAATTAATCCTCAGGCAATATTTATTGGAGAAGGCTGGCGCACTTTTAAGGGGCATCTTGAAGACCCCGCCCTCGAAGGAACCGCTGCAGACCAGGATTGGATGGAGCACACCGATTATGTTGGTGTTTTTTCCGATGAGTTTCGCAATGAATTAAAATCGGGTTTTGGCTGTGAAGGCGACCCCATGTTCTTAACCGGTGGCAGACGCAATATTGCAAAGCTTTTTAACAATATAAAAGCGCAACCATCAAATACTCCGGCTGACGCTCCGGGTGACATGGTGCAATATATTGCAGCCCACGACAATCTGCCTCTTTATGATGTTATTGCCCAGTCGATAAAAAAGGACCCTGAAATAAAAGAAAATCATTTAGAAATTCATAAAAGAATCAGACTTGGTAATACCCTTTTGCTTACATCTCAAGGCACTTCTTTTATTCATGGCGGCCAGGAATATGGTAGAACCAAACAGTGGCTTGCTGAAGATAAACCAGAGAAGAAGTTTCATAAATTTGTCGATTCTGCGGGTCGTCCCTTTAAACATCCTTATTTTATTCATGATTCTTACGATTCCTCTGACGCTGTAAATATGTTTAACTGGAACAAGACTCTTAATGCAGAGCTTTACCCGGTTAGTGCCGCCACCAGAGCCTATACTGCCGGACTGATTAAATTGCGCAGGTCCAGCGATGCATTTCATCTGGGTTCTGTCGAAGAAGTTAATAAGAGAGTGCAATTGCTAAGTTGTCCTGAAATTGGCACAGAAGATCTGGTAATTGCTTTCAGCAGTAGAGCAACTACCGGCGAGACTTATTATGTGTTTATAAATGCAGATAATTGCGAGAGAAAACTTACTTTTGATAGAGATTTAACAAAAGCGGTGGTCGTTGTCGATCAAAAGCAGGCAGGAACTCAAAATATCCAGAACCCCTCGGGTTTCAGACTTGAAGAAAATTCAATTTTAATTGAGCCGTTAACCGCTGTTGTTTTTAAATCAGAGTATTAAAGGGGACTAAACACCCAAAAGACCTCTAATAATTACATTTATAACTGCCAATAAAAATGAAGCAATAAAAGCTACAGGCAAAGAAGTCATTTCAAAATCGACCATAAACTTATCGATAATGATAAGTAGAATTGCGGTAACACAAAAGGTTAGAACAAAAACGGTAACAAGAGCTCCTGCTCCTGCTATCATCGGACCAATAATCGGTATCAATGCGATAACAAAGAGAATTGCAGCTGTAATTGCTGTTAAAGGCAGTAAAAGAATGTTGGTTATGACAATCAAAATGCTGTAAGCAACAGCAATAAGAAAAGATGTCATATTGCTTTTAACCTTAAAGCCGGGAAGAATCGCCGATATAATAAAAAATGCAAAGGTATTAACGCCCAGAGTAGCAAGTGCCCCCATCTATAAGTTCCTCCTGTTTATTTAATCAAGATTATTATAACGGAAAAACAGTTAAATTAAAAATGAGCTGTGCAGATTGTGTCAGAGTAGAGATTATTTTGTTCTGGTTTCGTGTTAGAATAATAAAAAAATGAAGAGGAGATAAGCGTATGAAAAACTTTACTTTTTATAATCCGACCAAGCTTATATTTGGAGAAGGTACTATAGGGGCTTTGAAAAACGAAGTGCCTGCCGGTAAAAGAATTATGGTTATTTATGGCGGCGGAAGCATCAAAAAAAATGGTACCTATGATGAAATTATGAAAGCTCTCGAAGGGCGTGAAGTTTTTGAGTTCTCAGGCGTAGAACCAAACCCAGCTTATGAAACCCTTATGAAGTGTGTCGAAAAAGTTAAAGAAAATAAAGTGGATTTTCTTATAGCTGCAGGTGGTGGATCTGTTATTGATGGCACCAAATTTGTAGCGGCAGCAGCTCTCTATGACGGTGACCCATGGCAGATTTTGCAAACTTTTGGTTCTAAAATAAAGCAGGCTTTGCCTTTTGCTTCTGTGTTGACTCTTCCGGCTACCGGATCGGAAATGAATTGCAACTCAGTTATTACCAGAGCCGAGAAAAAAGCGAAGCTGCCTTTTAAAAGTTCTCATGTTTTTCCCATGTTTTCAGTTCTCGATCCGATGAAAACTTATACTTTACCACCGAGACAAATTGCTAACGGCGTTGTCGACGCTTTTGTACATATTATAGAACAGTATTTGACTCAGCCGGTTCGGGCATGCGTTCAAGATGAATTTTGTGAAGGCCTTCTCAGAACCCTTATAAAAGAAGGGCCTCTGGCTTTGGAAGAGCCTGAAAACTATGATGTTAGAGCTAACTTAATGTTTTGTGCCACTATGGCTTTGAATGGCCTTATAGGTTCGGGAGTTCCCCAGGATTGGTCTACTCATATGATAGGCCACGAGCTCACTGCTTTGTACGGGCTCGATCACGCCGTCACCCTGGCAATTGTTCTGCCGGCAAACTTGACCTTCAGGAAAGACGTAAAACGGGAAAAACTTGTGCAGTTTGCTGAAAAGGTGTGGAACATTAAATCAGGCAATGATGAACATAAGGTTGCAATGGCTATAGAAAAAACCAGAGATTTCTTCGAAAGTCTGGGAGTTAAAACAAGTCTGACCGATTATGATATAGGTTCTGATTGTGTCGATAAGGTTGTTGCTCAACTTAAATCTCATCAAATGATTAAACTTGGTGAAAATCAGGATGTTACCCCTGATATAAGTGCAGAAATTCTCGAGCTTTGCTTTTAGTTTAACTACACAACAGGTTTATAAAGTTGGCTGTTGCGTTTTACTTGTAAGGTAAAAATAATTTTTAACTAAGGTTTCTGCAGCTTATAATCGTTTTCAAAAAATAATTAGAGAGGGGTTATAGTGCTGCAGAAGCCGCTTTTGCCTTTATCGCTTTGTAGCTTTGTATTTGAGTTTATTATTTTCTGCACCAGTAAACAAGTGCGGGCGGCAGATTTCCCCATACTACGGGACTGGTTTCTACCTGATTGAAATGTTCAAGCAGTTTCTTTTTGAATCTTTTTCCCGATGGAAGAACGAGTCCGTGTAAATAGGCGAAGGTAGTAAAAACTCCATCGTTGGGTAATCCCGAAACGGTTTCCGAAAGAATTTCATCTTGTAAAGTTTCAGGAAACGAGGCCCAGGGCAGGCCGCTTATAATGGCATCTGCGTGTTTAACTCCATATTGATTGAGGTATTTTCTGATGGCGGCGGCGGAGTCTTGATATATAACCGCATCAGGAGTTTTGAGACAGGCAATGCGATTCATTCTTTCGTTCAGCTCCAGGCCAAAGAATATTGTCTGGTTGCGATTAATTTGCTGAAGAACCTGCTGGGTAAAAACACCCGAACCAGGGCCATACTCAACTATTACCTTTGCTTTTTTGAAGTCAATCGGTTGCAGCATACGGCTGGCAAGCTTTCGCGAACTGGGTGCAATTGCGCCTATAGTTCTTGGTTCGCGACAAAACTGACTGACAAAATGCCATAACGCCATGGTATTACCTCTACAATGATTGTTTAATTATAATAACTTTTTTTAGTTATGCAAGTTAAAATAATTATCGGCTTATTGTGGCAAGACATTTTACCTGTTTTAATTATTTGTTTCGTTATCCGGATTTTTCCAGGGTTTGCTCAATTAGGCTGAGAAGTCTTTCAGGAAGCTCGGCTTTTATGGTGACTTTATTTTGGTGCCATTTCTGAGAAAAAATTTTGCCGATTTTCATTATTTCACCTATTAGCGGAGAATCAAGAGGCAGGGTGATTTCCTGTACTTTCAGTTTGCGGCACATTATTTTTTCGATTTTTTCTTTAAGGGCTTCTAGATTGGTTCCTTTTGCTGCCGAAATTGTAATGCTGTCGGGGTAAGCTGCCTTTATAAGATCGGGTGAAACACTCATTCCCTTATCAATTTTATTGAAAATGTAAATCTTTTCCCGGTCAGAAGCGCCAATTTGGGCAAGCACTTTATCTACTGCCTGCAAATGCTCTCTGCATTCAGGGTCTGAGGCGTCGGCGACTAGCAGAAGCACTTCAGATTGAACTACAGATTCGAGAGTGGCTTTGAATGCCTCAACCAATCCATGCGGCAGCTTACGGATAAATCCGACCGTATCGGTTATAATGCACCAGTGCCCGTTTGGCAGTTCGATTCGTCTTGCAGTTGGGTCGAGAGTAGTGAAAAGGCCATCGTTGGTTTGCACTTCACTGCCTGAAAGAGCATTGAGCAGGGTTGATTTGCCTGCGTTGGTGTATCCCACCAGAGAAAAAAGCGGTGCAAACCTTTCGTTGCGCTGTTTGCTTTGTTGTTCTCTTGTTCTGGCAACTTTTTCAAGTTCCAGATTAATCTTTTTTATTCTTTTATTAAGTATTCGGCGGTCTGTTTCGAGCTGGGTTTCGCCGGGACCTTTAAGGCCAATGCCGCCGCGCTGTCTTTCGAGATGAGTCCACATTCGCAGCAGTCTTGGCAATTGATACTGGTGTTTTGCAAGTTCTACCTGAAGTTTGCCCTCTCTGGTTGTTGCGTGGTCGGCAAAAATATCCAGAATAATTGAAGTTCTGTCTTTTACCGGCAGTCCGATTTTTTCTTCGAGGGTTTTCAGCTGCAGAGCGCTTAACTCGTCATCTATTGCTATATATTCTGCTTCAAGCTCCTCTGCCATCTCCCTGGCTTCCTCGATTTTTCCTTTGCCGAGATAGTGGGCTCTAGAAGGACTTTGTCTTTTTTGAATTACTTCCCCGATTTTTTGAGCGCCAAGTGTTTTTAACAACTCACCCAGCTCTATTAAAGAATTGCTTGTTTCGATATCCGATTGTTCAGGAATCTGAACCGATAAACAAATTACTTTAGGCGGGTCCTGTTTTATCTGGTGCATTTTCATAAATTGGTTTAAAGCTCTTTTCTATTAAACATGTTTTCTTATAACTACCGCAAAACCTCGAACCTATCAAGTATAATACTTAAGTTTAGCAATTCTCGGTCAGCGACCATCAGTTGGTTTCAGAAAAGAAAATTCCTCACACCAAGCCACAAAGCCACAAAGAAAATAACCACAGAGCGCTCAGAGAACACAGAGAATCTTTTTCAGCCATTGTTTCCTTCTTCAGCAAGCCTTCAGAAAAGCACTTATGTTTTTCTGAAGGCTTGCTGAAGAAGGAAAAGCCGGGTGGTGAAACCGCCGGCTATTTGTCCACAGGACAAATCCTGGCTGAAAAAGATTAAAAAATTAACTCCGGGCCCTCGGTGGCCTCAGTGGTTTAAATTCTTTATTTGTCCTAAATAAATAAAACCAGAACTTTTTGTAACCAGCTAATAATGATTGACCGAGAATTCCTGACTTAAGCTTGAGCAATTTTCGGTTAATTATTATCAGTTTGTTGCAGAAAAGAATTCTCCTTACACGCCAGACCGCAAAAGAATTGGTATCGCGATTCGGCTAAAATTGTTTGTCAGCGATTTCTGTAACAAAACTTTAAGAAGTGAGTAATAATTTGGCAGCCTGTTCAAAAAATAGCCAGCTGTTTAAAGGCGTTCAATTTCAGTAAAAGCTTGATGAATAAATAGATTGTGCCGATAATATATGTCTGGCATGAAAATTGCTTATAACGACTCCCGCCCATAATAAACCGGCGCCAACTCGTCAGAGCAAACCGTCCGGTATCGTTCTATAAAGAGGTTATACTATGTTCTACAAATTTTCAAAACTTTTCATGATTTTCTTAATGGTTACTTTCTGTTCAGCGAATCTTTCGTCTTTGTATGCTTTCAGCGATAAAGACCCAATTTTCAATCATATTGAAGTAAAAAAAATTGATGCCCCAACCGGTTTCATAAATTCGATCAGATACAGGCTTACATATTTCTTTAAAGATAAAGATAGTAAATTCCAGGTTTTTCCTGAAATAGAAGATAAAAATAAAGATTATGACCTTATTCTTGCTCGTGCAGTTAGAGAATATTTCGAAGATGCATATTTCTCTCAGAATAAAGCTATGGATGAGCATGTTGTTGAAGAATCAGACAAGCATGAAATTTATTATCTGCTAACCAGAGATTATCTTTCTAAAGCCTGGGATGAGAAAAGTTTCAATTCTTTGCGGCAGTTTATAAACCACCATGGCGATAATGTAAGACTTTTTACCATGAATGTTTATCTTGATTATTCAATGCCTTCCGGTAAGTATAATTATGGAAACGATATTAATCCTGTAATTATGAAGTTTGGTAAAAAATCTGATGAAGTTATTTTTATTCAGGTGAACTACTCTGATAAATAAGCCTTTATTGCAGGTATAGCTTTTCCTCTTCTTGAATTTGAGCCCATAATTTCTGTTTATTTTGAACAGGTTTTATAGAAATTTAACCTGTTTTGTGTTTAAAATAAGCGTGAAAAGTTTGAGTTGCTTAAATTCGAGGGAGGAAGCAAGCTGTGCAGAAAATTAGATTTTTAGTTATTCTTTGTATCTTTTTATTGCCTTTTGTTTCGG
>JBNJGH010000043.1:0-25427 GCA_051747585.1 Candidatus Rifleibacteriota bacterium | reverse complement strand
GGAGAATAAGGAGTCAAAATGTTGGCAAAATACTTCTCGGCCTCATACCAGAGGCCCTTTTCATCGACCTCATCGGCAAATCGTTCGCTGCTGGCAAAGTGCTGACCAAAAGCATCTGCTGAAAACAAAACTTTGTCTTCAACACAATAAGTAAACATTGTGTCAGGCCAGTGCAACATTTGGGCTTCAAAGAACTTAAGGGTTTTACTGCCGGTGGATATGCTGTCGCCGGTTTTGACTACTTTAAGATTTTCAGCCTGAGGCGTGTGTCTTGAAACTGAAGTTTTGCCCCCACGGCTTACATAGATTTCCAGATCCGGGTTCTTTTCCAGCAATCGAGGCAGAGAGCTTGCGTGATCAGGCTCTGCATGGTTGATAATCAATATATCGAGGTCTTCTATTTTTACATGTTCTTCGATGTGCCGGAAAAGGTCATCGCAATGATTTAGCCTGACCATGTCTATAAGAACTTTTTTTTCGTCATCGATAAAATATGAGTTGTAGCTTGTGCCATGCCTGATCGATAATTCATGACCATGAAAATATTCTTTCGACCATTCCAGAGCACCGACCCAATAGATATTTTCAGCTATTTTATGTTTCAATTGTTTTCCTCCTGATTGTGAAAACTTTCTTATTCTTTCTACTAGCAAATCTAGCATAAAAGGCATTCAAGTCAAACTTCTATTTATAATCTTTGATCATTCAAGTAAACGAGAATTGCGCGGTGAAATGTTGAATGTTAGGCGAAAGAAAAGTAGAATTATTAGAGTTACATATTCAGGGGATGGCAAATGATTGAAAGTATCTGGCTGAGCCTTTTTATTTCTGCCTTGTTAGGCGGTTTTATCGGCTGGATAACCAACTGGCTTGCTATAAAGGCTTTGTTTCACCCCAAAAAACAGGTAAATCTTATCCTGTTTAAATTTCAGGGACTTTTACCCAAGCGCCAGGAAGAGCTGGCTAAAAATCTGGGCAAAATTGTAGAGGGCGAGTTAATCAATATAGAAGAGCTTATACGTAAAGTTGAACCCTCTGATCTGGATCCCATTATTGAAGAGCAAATGAAGCACAATCGCGCTGAAACAGAAGAAAAAGTAAAAAACTACATTAAATCATACCTCGATAGAATACCCTTTGTTACAATCAGCGCCAACAGCCTGGTAAAATCTGTTATGGATCTTCTGGAAAGAGAAATAATATCGGCTTTGAAAAAACAGATCCCTGGTTTGCTGGATAAAGCGGCAGAAAAAGCGGCAAAAAAGATTTCAGTACATGACATTGTTTTTGACAAAGTCAGCCGCATGGATCTGGACAAGCTCGAAGGAATTATCAATAAAATTGCAGATCGTGAAATGGCTATGATAATTCGCCTGGGCGGGATAATAGGAATAATGGTCGGCTGTTGTCAATGGGCCATTCAAAATTTTATTTTATCTTGAATTTAAGGCTGAAAAATCTTAAAATTAATTTACCCTGGCGTTGCCTTAAATGGCACAGGCTGATGTTTCGTCAGCCGGGCTCTTTTTAGAGCTTCTTCTTAAATGGGTGCAAGAACACCCTGTTCTTGGCAGGGTAAAGGCGCAGGCAAAGCTGCGCCTTTCTTAAATTAAAGGGAGCGGAAAATGGGACTTTTTGACTGGATAACTAAATTAACCGGTAAAAATCTTGATGACCTGGGAAACTTTTTAAAAGTTAAGCAAATAAAAGTTGATCAGTTCAAGCCTGCTTATCGGGAATTCGAACTAAAAAGTAAAAGCGGAAAAATCAGAACAATTCAAGCTCCCGATGCAGAGCTAAAAAAGATTCAAAGACTAATTAACTACCGACTGCTTGCAGGCCTTAAAACTCACCTGTGCTGTTGCGGTTTTGAGTCTGAGAAATCTATAGTTCATAACGCACTGCCCCACCTCGGGAAAAAGGTAATAATAAAAATTGATATAAAAGATTACTTCTCCTCGACTAAAAGTTCCCGGGTAAAGTATTATTTCAAGAAAATCGGCTGGAACAACGAAGTAGCAGAGTTCCTGACTAGATTAACGACCTACCGGGGCTCTCTACCTCAGGGTGCTCCCACCAGCCCCAGACTGAGCAACCTGATCAATTACCGACTCGATGCACGTCTTGCCGGCATTGCCAACAAATATGACGCAACCTATACCAGGTATGCCGACGACATTACTTTTTCTTTGATGCAAGACGATGACACGGCAATCAGAGAGTTGCTCAGGCTAAGCCGAACAGCATTGACCGATTTTTCTTACCGTCCAAACAAAAAGAAAACTAGAGTCTTACGATCACACCAGCAACAGAAAATTACCGGTCTGGTAGTAAATCAAAAATTGCAGCTACCGAGAAAGACCCGCAAATGGCTAAGGGCAATAAAACACCGCCAACAAACTTCAGGCAATTGCACCTTAACCCCTGACCAGCTTAAAGGCTGGCAAAGTCTCGAACAAATGATACAACAACAGCGCAATTGATCAATTTTTGATCAGAAAAAGTGGCATAATTATTGCTTATAAAAAGCAGCACATAATCAAGAAAAGGAGTGCTGTATTAATTCAGCTATAGCAATGAGAAAAAGCAAAATATTAGTCACACTTGGCCCTGCCGCAGAAGAAGAAAATGTATTAAAAGATCTTATCAATGCCGGAATGAATGTCGCCAGACTTAATTTTTCCCATGGAGATTTTCAGGAGCACGGCACTAGAGTCGAAAGAATAAAAAAACTCAGAAAAGAAATGGGAAAGCCCGTTGCATTGCTTCTCGACACCAAAGGTCCCGAAATAAGAACCGGTGAAGTCGAAAACGATTGCCTGGAACTCGAAACAGGAAAAACCATTACCCTTACAACCCAGGACGTAATCGGAAATGCTGAAAAAATAAGCATCAGTTTCAATAAACTGCCTGAAATGATTGAGGCGGGCAATACGATTCTGCTCGACGATGGACTGATCAATTTACAGGTTATAAGTATTCCGGATAATGAAAACATTGTCTGTGAAATCATGAATGATGGCATAATAAAGTCAAAACGCGGCGTAAATGTACCCAGGCTGCAGCTCAATCTTCCCAACCCTACTGTTAAAGACCGGGAAGATATTAGATTTGCAGCTGCGAACGATTTTGATTTCATCGCCGTCTCGTTTTCAGAATCAGAAGACACCATTAGAAGAGTCAAAGCTATTCTCGATGTTGAAGGCAAACCTGAAATCAAAGTAATTGCAAAAATCGAAAATCATGCGGGTCTGGTAAATTTCAATCAGATTCTCGAAGTAGCAGACGGAATTATGGTTGCCAGAGGTGACCTTGGCGTAGAGCTGCTTCCTGAAGAAGTTCCCATAGTGCAAAAAGAGATTATCAGACGATGTTATATGGCCGGGAAACCAGTCATAACAGCAACTCAGATGCTGCACTCCATGATAAAGTCGCCTCGACCAACCAGAGCAGAGGTTTCGGATGTAGCAAACGCAATATATGATTTTACTTCCGCCGTAATGCTTTCTGGCGAAACATCGATCGGAAAATATCCGGTTAATTGTGTCGAGCTTCTTGACCGGGTTGCTCGCAATACCGAAGACGCAATTGATTACAAAAGAATTTATTCAGCTTTTTCCAAGTTTGAAAAATACCCGGATCGCACCAGCGCAGTTACGGACGCTTCAATAGCAACAGCTTACAATGTAGGTGCAGCTGCAATAATAACCGTTACCGAAACAGGAAAAACAGCACAGGCGCTTTCCAAGCTCAGGCCCGGAATTCCAATAATTGCCGTTGTTTCAAATCAGAAGCTATATAATCAACTAAGCATTAACTGGGGTATTACTCCGGTTATGGGTTATAAATTCGACAGTATTGAAGAGCTGTATCGCGAATCAATAAAACTCAGCCGAAAAACCGGCATGATACAAGATGGTGATACTGTTATTCTGGTTGCAGGTCTTCCGGTTGGCCGAAGCGGCGGAACAAACATGATAAAAGTCGAAACCGTAGGTCATGCATCGATTTGTCCGAACCGACGAAGCAGCGACACCACATCTCCGGCAAAAAGATTTTCCCTGGGACAGGAAAAATCCGCTCACAGCAGAGTAAACAGCAAACCTACTCCGGGAAGCGGGCCCTTGTCGCTCTTGAGCAGCCCGATTGTTCTAGAAGCTTCGCAAAACGACAACCTTTTTTAACTTTCACTCCGGCAATTCTCTATGTGGCCTTGCCCCAGGCGACAGATATCGGTTGTCGGGGTCGGTTTTGTTTATCGAAAAATTATGAAGTAAATCTCTTTATTCGATCCCGAGCCCCGATTTCGATAGCGATATCGAAACTCCCCTGGTGGCCTGGCGCGAGGCAACAACTGCCGGTTGTCGGGGGCTGATATTTAGCCTTATTTTAGAAAATCTTCTACAGCATCGGCGAACAAGTCGCATTGTTGGGCGCTTCCGATACTGACTCTCAGATGGTTTTTCAGTATTGGGTGCGCTCCTACATTTCTTATTGCAATTTCTTTTTCTTTTAAATATTCAAATAAAGGCAAAGATTTGTCGCCAGGCGAAAAGGTTAAAAAGTTTGTCGAGGTTTTCCAGATTTTCATGCCGGAAATGCTCTGCATGCGCTTGAGCAATTTTTCTTTCAGATCGATTGTTTTCTTCACATGGCCCAGAAACACATTTTTATTTAAAAGCATGGTAAGCACGAAGGCCTGAACCAGAATACCCGTATTAAAAATTGTTTGAACTTTTCGTATCTGCTGGATATTTTCGGCCGCGCTCAACAGATAACCGAAACGCAGCCCAGCAGCAGAAAAAGACTTGGAAAACGAGCGAACTATAATCAAATTTTTAAACTTGTTAATATAATCAACGAAGGTTTTCCCGGAAAATTCAAAGTAGGTTTCATCGATTAAAACAGGTTTTTGCGTATTTTTAAGAATGTAAAGAATTTGATCGTCATCAAGCATATGCCCGGTAGGATTATTGGGATTACAAAGCACCCCAAGGCGGCAGTCGGGTTGATTCAAAATACTTAAATACTCTTCTTCGTCGAAAGAAAAATCTGAATTGAAGTTTTGAAATTTTATATTAAGCCCTGCTGCTCTGCTATAAGTCGAATAATCAAAATAGGAAGGTGCATGAGAAAGCACAAAAGCATTATTGTTTTCTCTCACAGCGAGAAAAGTTGCAAAAAGCATATCATCGGCACCATTGCCCCAGAGTAAGTTATCGCCAGCAACATTGTGCCCGACATAATCAATTAATTCTCTTTTCAAATCTGAGGTTACATGGCTGAAATATCGATTAAGCCTTATGTCTTTCATTGTCTGCGCGAAAGCTTCATCAATAACCTGATAGGGATCCAGCACGCTTTCATTCAAACACATCATGTGCTTTTTACGCGGCACTGAAATATCTGCAGGGGGGCCGGCCTGCAACAAATCGCTTCTGAATAGTTTCATTCTCTCATTCCTTTCGGCGTGGCAAATTTAAGCAATTTTAGCAACCTTTATGCTACAATTCAATAAATGAAACTTTGCAGCCAGTAATTATCCATTTGTTTGTTGAAACCGGTTCAAGACATTTAGATTGCTTCGCTTCGCTCGCAATGACAGCCCCAAATTGTCATTGCGAGAAGTTCTGCGAAGCTTTATGCGAAGCAGAACGACGAAGCAATCTTTGATATGCTAAAATGTAGTACATAACAAAAAAACAAAAATGTCTTGAAACTTGCTAATACTACTAAATGGATAATAACTAATTTTGCAACAAGGATTTAACCTGTGTCCAGATATCAAGATCAGAATGAGCAAACAATTTTCAACGCCAGGAACATTGTTTTAGTTATTATTTTTCTGATATTAGTTTTAAACCGAATGGGATATGAAGTCCCAACTGACAGAAGCACCAGCAGAAATCAGCGGCAAAAAGCGGGAATCTTAGAATATGTTAAGAAAACCCCGGATGAAATGCTTGTCAATAAAACAAATTCTCCATCATTTATTAATTCAATAGAACGAAAAAGCAGACGTAATCTTCTTCATCTTGCCTGTATTGCAAGCAAGCCGCTTTTCGTTGCCAAGTTACTGAGCATCGGCTTCAAAGCAGGCGCGCGAGACAAGCGCGGCAACACACCCCTTCACCTTGCCTTAAAAAACAACAGCTCGAAATGCGTTAAACTACTTTTAAAACACAAAGCTCCTTTGGCAAAGTGCAACAAAAGCGGCAGATACCCCCTGCATCTGGCGGCAAAAGAAGGTTACACCGAAGTAATCAAAGCATCATTAAGGGCGGGAGTTCACGTAGATTCACGAACCAATGGCGGCTACACTCCACTGCATTTTGCAGCAAGAGGGGGCAACCTCGAAGCAGCAGTTTTATTGTGTGAAAATGGTGCAGATCCTTCAGCAAAAATGCAATATGGCTGGACTCCCGGCGATCTTGCCTTCAGCAAAAACCGTGATATTTCGATGTATCTACAAAGTCGTGGTGGCACGATGAGCAAAAGTCAGCTAATGTTTGAATTCAATCTTTATGGCGGCTGGCCCCTACCGAACTCATTTGCAATAAAAAACAGCACCAGCTCACAACAGCCTGAACTTTTTCAAGCGGTTTACGAACAGAATCTAACAAAAATCAAAAGTTTTCTGGGTAGCGGCATTAGTCCGGATATAAAAAGCAAGGCCCAAACTCCCCTGCTTTGCTATGCAATTATCAATAAAAAATTTAATTCTGCTTTTTTACTACTGGAAAAAGTCACAGATATAAATGCAACTGATGGAGTAGGTCGACACGCTTTAATTCTTGCCATAATTGCTGAGAATTCTCAGCTGGCAGCCGCATTGATAAAAAAGAATTGCGACGTAAATAAAAAAGATCTAACAGGCAATACGGCTTTGCATTATGCGGTGAGAAAAAGTCAGAATAAGCTGGTTCCACAGCTTGTAACTGCCGGAGCAGAAGTATTTGCCCGCAATAGATTCGATGAAGGACCGCTTCATCTAGCAGTACAACAGAACAACATGCAAATAGTGTCTTTTTTAATCAACAATGGCTGCGATGTTAACATTGAAGACATCAGGGGGAATACAGCTCTGCACCTGGCTGCCTCTAACGGATTTTATGAAATCACCAGCAAACTATTAAAAAACGGTGCTGACCCCTGGCACAAAAATCTTGCCGGAAAAACTCCTTTTATGGTTACCCCTTTAAAAAACATCTTAATCCGGAACATTCTCGAGAAAAGAAGTGAAATCGAAGGAGCCAACCCTGCCGCTAAAGCACCCGCAGAAGTTGACATGACCTTACCGGCAGTTCAACCGATGAAAGCCGAGAAGGTTAGCCCCTGAACCACCCGGGAACGTCTTAAAGCAGTTAATCATTTAAATTCTATTTTAAAAACACCATCCCAGTTTTTTCCCGGAGGTTTTTCGTTTAGTTCGCGGCAGCGAATCATATACATTTCTGAAATATAATCGTCTTTAAATTCGCCAAGAATTTCCTGAAATAACTCGTAAGACTGTCTCCATTCGCGGGCAAGATATTTTTCCAGGGCTTTTACTGTCATCTCAGAAAGCTTTTTATTTTGCTCGGCTTTCTCGTCATCAATTCTTCCGAGTAGCTGGTAAATTTTAACGCTTTTTTTCCTTCCTTTTACCGCAACAATATCTAAAGGCCTGAAAACGAACTCGCCTGAAGCCTTAAGCATGGTAGATTCACTGACAATAATGCGGGAAAGATAAATTTTATTCAGCGCCTCGAGCCTGCTGGCCAGATTCACCTGGTCACCGATAGCGGTGTAATTGAATCTGTCAGAAGAACCAAAGTTTCCCACGAGCGAGTCTCCTGTATTAATACCTATCCTGGTGTGCAAAGGGTTTCGATTTTGTTTTTTCCAATTTTCGTTAAGCTTTGCAACAGCTTCGATAATTTCCATTGCTGCCCGACATGCCTTTAAAGCCTGATCATCATCACTAAGGGGCGCACCCCAGAAAGTCATCACCGAATCGCCGATATATTTATCGATAGTGCCTTCATGTTTATGAATAATCGCACCAATTTCATCGAAATATAATGAAAGCTGCTCCATAAGTTCAGCAGGTTGCACACGCTCGGTAATCGTAGAAAAATCGTAAATATCAGTAAAAAGAAGAGTTATTTCTTTTGATTGAGCCTCGAGCCTGGCATCGTCACGAGTTGAAACCAGACTTTGGACAATGCCTGAAGGAACATATTTTTTAAAAGCATTCAAAGCCTTTTTCATTGAATTCATAGTTTCGCCCATACGCTGTATTTCGGTAACAGGCGATTTAATTTTTATTTCGCCTTCAAAATCGAGGCTTTTGATTTTATCTGCTTCGAAAGTAAGACTTTTAATTGGCTCGGTAAGCTCTCGCGAAAGTGCGGAGGTTAAAAATCCGCCAATAATAAGTAACCAGAAAGAAAAAAGCAGAGTTGTTTCGTGGGTTCTGGCAATGGGTCCGGTAAAATCATCTTCAGGCACGACAATGCCCAGGTTCCATTCTTTTCCGTAGCTTAGGGGAAAGCGTCTGAAAGATGCAATATAGCGAATGCTGTTATGAGTAAAAATAAATTTTCTTTGTTCATTTTCAAGAAAAATATTCAGCGCTTTGCCTATCCAGCCGCTATTTATTTCTTCCTGTATAGGTGAGCGCGGTGAGGCATTGACACGATCAAGAATGTCTGATCTTTCAGGATAGGCAAGAACATTACCTGTTTTATCTAATATGAAGGCAATTCCCGAATTTCCAATTTTCAAGCTTTTTAAAAATTCTGAAAGCTCCCCAAGTCTGAAATCTATTCCTATTACTCCCAGAAAAGCCCCATTGTCATCAAAAACCGGATGCGCACTGGTAATGCCCGGCACCTGATCAGAAAAAAGCCGGTATTCACTACTCCAGACAGCCTTCTCCTGCTCTTTGGCGGCTATATACCAGGGTCTTTCGCGTGGGTCGTAGTCGATAACCATACTCGAGTCTGTACTAATCATTTCGCCCCCAGATGTACGGGTTACCTCTATTACGCCTACAGGCTCAGAAGTACGGGAAATAACTTTTATAGTAAAATCGCCGTTTATTTTTCTACGCGACATAATAAAGTTGCCGCTTTCATCGCCCAGATATACGGCAGAAAACTGGGGGTAAATATCAAGAGTTTCCATAAAGAGGGTTTCGATTAGATCTGGACGGCTGTTAAAAGTAGTTCCTCTTTCAATCATCCGCCTGAGCAAATAACCGGTTTTTTGCGCCGGTTCCAAGTGTTTAACCGTTTGCTTGATAATGGTTTCTGAGATCTGATACAGCAGTTCGTCAGAAGTTTTAAGCATTATTTCGGTGTTGGTTCGATAACCATATAAAATTATTCCGGCGACAATTAGAGAAAACAGCGCCAGAAATGAAAAGAAAACCACCACCTGAAGTCTGTAGGTTCTGAAGTTCTTTTTGCTCACAGCTTTAAATCCCAGAAAAGAATTCTAACATAAAAGAAAGCAAACTAAAGGTTTATCTTGCAAGCCAAAAATATTATATTGTCTTAAAAGATTCAGGCTAATAAATGGAGGAAAAGGAATGCTTAACAATAAAGACATTGCACAAGCCATGAAAATAAAGCTGGACCCGGTTTTGCCGGAATATCCAAAATTTGAAGAAGGTATTAGAAGAGCACCGGACAGAGGGTTTAACCTTACCAGAAACGAAACAGAAATCGCTCTCAAAAATGCTTTAAGATATATACCACCGGAATTACACGAGAAACTTATTCCTGAATTTCTTGAAGAATTGCGAACCAGAGGCAGAATTTACGGCTACAGGTTCAGACCCACGGAAAGAATTTACGGCAAACCCATCGACGAGTATGAAGGCAATTGCATTGAGGGCAAAGCCTTTCAGGTAATGATCGACAACAACCTCGATTTTGATATTGCACTATACCCATACGAGCTTGTAACTTACGGCGAAACCGGTCAGGTTTGCCAGAACTGGATGCAATACCGCCTTTTAAAAAAATATCTGCAAAAGCTGACAAGTGATCAAACTCTGGTAGTAATGTCAGGGCATCCCATGGGCCTGTTCAAGTCTCATCCATCTGCACCCAGAGTAATTATGTCGCATGGCCTTCTGATTGGCATGTTTGATAATCAGGAAGAATGGCACAGAGCTATGCAACTGGGAGTAACAAATTATGGCCAGATGACAGCCGGGGGCTGGATGTATATCGGGCCTCAGGGAATAGTTCACGGAACTTTCAACACCCTTTTAAATGCCGGGCGAATGAAACTTGGAATTGCACCTGACAAAGATCTTACCGGACACCTGTTTGTGTCTTCCGGCCTCGGTGGCATGAGCGGTGCTCAGCCAAAAGCTATCGAAATTGCCAATGGCGTAGGAATTGTAGCCGAAGTTGACTATTCAAGAATAAAAACCCGTCATGAGCAGGGCTGGGTTTCGCTCATTGCCGAAACTCCTGAAGAAGCTTTTGAAATGGCAGACAAGCATGTAAAAGAGAAAAGCTCTACCTCTATTGCATTTTACGGCAACATAGTCGATCTGCTTGAATACGCAGTCGACAACAATATTCATATTGAGCTGCTTTCTGATCAGACTTCATGTCACGCAGTTTACGATGGCGGCTATTGCCCTAAAGGTCTGAGCTTCGAGAAAAGAACAGAAATACTCGAAAAAAATCCACAGGAATTCAAAGAAAAGGTAGATCAGTCTTTAAAAGCTCATTTCAAAGCAATCAAAACATTGAGCGAAAGAGGAACCTACTTTTTTGATTACGGCAATGCTTTTATGAGAGCTGTATACGACGCCGGTGTCGCCGAGATATGTGCTAATGGCAAAGATACCAGAGAAGGCTTTATTTTCCCATCTTATGTAGAAGATATTATGGGACCAATGCTTTTTGATTATGGCTACGGTCCATTCAGATGGGTTTGTCTGAGCGGCAGAAAAGAAGATCTTCAGAAAACAGATAAAGCGGCTATGGAATGCATAGACCCAAATCGACGGTCTCAAGATCGTGACAACTATGTCTGGATAAGAGACGCTGAAAAAAACAATCTGGTTGTGGGAACACAAGCGAGAATTCTTTATCAGGATACAGAAGGCAGAGTTAAAATCGCTCTTAAATTCAACGAAATGGTGCGCAATGGCGAAACCGGGCCAATTATGCTTGGTCGTGATCATCACGATACCGGCGGAACTGATTCACCCTATCGCGAAACTGCAAACATTAAAGACGGCAGCAATATAACTGCGGAAATGGCGATTCAATGTTATGCGGGCAATGCAGCAAGGGGCATGAGTCTTATATCGCTGCACAACGGCGGTGGTGTAGGAATAAGCAAATCAATTAATGGTGGCTTTGGTCTTGTTCTTGACGGAAGCGACAGAGTTGATGAAATTATTCGACAGTCGATGACCTGGGATGTAATGTGCGGTGTTTCCAGAAGAGCCTGGGGCCGCTGCAAAAATGCCGTCGAAGTAAGCGCGGAATTTAACAGGAAAGAAAAAGACTACCAGATCACCCTACCCTTTATTCCAGATGAAGATGAAGTGAAAAAAGCAGTAGCAAAACTTTTTTAACTCAAACTATAAAAGCCCGATCTGTTAAAAACAGGTCGGGCTTTTTATATGTCAGCGAGTTTATTTTATTTTTCCCAGACGTATAAAGCCTGAGAAATTTCGTAAGCAAGAAAAAGACGACCTGTTTCGTCTTTTTTAATTCGGTTTTGCAAAAATTCTTCCATAATTTTAGAGAATTTGCCAGTTTCTTTAACCCCGGCCTTAATCAGAAGAGTTTCAACAGCTTCGTCGATATCTTTAAAAGTCCAGCGAAAAGGCCTTTTAATTATAAGCAAAGAAGGCAGCATGCCACAATCGATCATTGCGTAGTATAAAACCGCGATACGCCGCCGCTCGATAGAAATTTCATCTAAGCTGAGTTTTGCCCGTAATTCTGGCGGAAGTGGAGAATCGGCATGGGGCAACAAAACTAACAATCTTTTTTTACAACATTCTGCAAGCTTTTTTAACGTCATTTCAAGATGAGAGACATGATTGGCATCGGTTGAAATGACTCCAAGACTGTTTAAAGCAATTACCGTATCATGAGGTTCTATATGATTAAGTTCCAGCCATCGTCCCGCTAGAATGTCAATATTGTTTACATTTTGTTCTTTGGCCGCATTCTTCAATTCATCGAGCATTGCCCGGGAAAAGTCTGTAGCAGTTACTTTCTTGACTCTTTTAGCGAGCGGAACAGCAAAGGTACCAGGCCCTGCTCCCACATCAAGAACTGTTTCGTTTGCATCCCACTTAAAGCGGTCAAGAAAAGCTTCGCTATCGGCTTTGGCATTAGCAGAATGGGCTTTGGCAGCAAAATCACCAGCTCTTTCATCCCAGAATTCGGGAGTTTCTTTTTTGGCCGTATCACCATAATTAAGCGCCCATCTATGCTGATAAAATTCTTTAATCGGGTCTTTATTAATCATACTTTTATTCCTTTGCCTGATTCAGATAATCAAAATTTAAATTTATTCAAATATTACAATTACATACCTGAAAATAGCATATTAGCAGACAAAAAAAAACGCCAACCTCCTGTTGGCGTTAAATATGGTTTGCACCCAATATCCCTTTTCCCCCTTAAATTTTAAGAAGGTTTTAAGCTTTTAAAGTTTCATTACTTTCACTCGCATCCGTACCTTTGTCTTGAACTGAATCAACAACTGCTTCTTCCTGTTCAACGCCTGAAGCATTTGATTGAAACAAGCTGCTGTAGGCGAATTTAAAACTATATTCGCTTATGGCAGACGCCGGCTTTTCAAAATTTGATGTCATTTCGTCGAGCATTTCAAGAAATTTATCCAGAATTTGATTTTCGCCGGGTTCATTTGAATTGCTTATCTTCTGTAATTCAGCTGTTTCATCATAATCAGTCTGTTGCTTAATAATTTTTAAATCAGAGCTTTTTGCTGTAGTTGTTGGATTATTAGTCGGAAATCCATTTTTAAATGCATCCTGCAAATATACTCCGGCTATATCGGCTGAGCTCGTGCCCGGCATAGCAGAGTTCATCGAAAGATTAAAACCCGACATCATACCTGCTGCATTTATGGAGTTTGTGGCAGCTTTCAATCCGTTATCTGCTGCACTGAGTATCTGGTCGACAAAATCCAGGGTTTGCTGTTGTCCTGAAGTTGCGGCCTGCTGGGCCTGTCCCAGGTATGAATCCAGACCATCTATTTTTTGGGTATCCTGTTGGTATAATGCTTTGGTGAAATCTCTGGTAGCATCGATGAATCGGTTCATCATATCGTCTCCATAGCTTTGTATGCTGGAGCTTGTTCTTATAAATATACTGAATCTAAAGCCGGCTGCCGACGCAACCTCTTCATTGCCAGAGGTTTCAATAGCGTCATTTGCTTCACCACCCTCTGCTTTTTCCACGTCCTCAGTGCAGGTTTTGCATTGATCTTCACTTTGCTCTGACTTTTTCAATTCATTCAAAACCTCGCTGAATTCTTTGTCAGCAGCTTCAGCCTTTTTTTCCAGTTTCTGCATTCCTGAGTCATATAGTCTGGCAATTACTTCGGTTACTGCCATAACAAGCCTCCTTATTTTAGCGTTCTGCTATTAAAGCAGGGCTTTTGTAAGAACGTTGATTCCTTTTAATAAAGGGTTCAACCAGAAACGGATTAATCAGCTTATCTATTATTTTTTTTCTCTTTGCTGATTTCATTTTTTGCTCCTTATTTTTCAGACCGGGGGGTGGCTTTTCGCTATCGTCTTAGCTTCTAATATATTTATCGTCGCAGCATGATCGACACTAAAAGCCATTTTTAGAAGCTTAGAGTTCTTTTTCGCCTTTTTTCTCGACAAAGCTCGGTTTTTACTCTCAATTTAACTACTTTAATTTTATTTCAAATTTATTTATTGTTTAATTATGAAAATCTCTAAGCCGGCAATAAATTCTCTTCTGCTGACAATTTGCTTTCTTTTTACCTGCTTAAATCTTTACGGCTCAGGAAAAAGAATGCTCGAAAAGTTTGACCGAAAGCCGCTAAAAAAAATTGAAAAAGCTCTGACCACTTTTAAAAGAAGCTTAGCAGGATATCTGATCAATAAAATTTTCTTTAAAACCGGGGTCTATACAGCTTTGAGCAACAATAAAACTATAACGGTAAATCGCAATCAGCCAAACAGGCGTGCTAAAAGCGACAAAAGTCTCAAGATAATAACTGCCAATCTTTATCTGTTTCCGCCGCCACTGTTAAAAGAACAGAAAAAACGAATATCTTATTTCGTTAATTCCATAAAAAGGCTGGACCCTGAAATAATTCTTTTACAAGAAGTCTGGGACAAAAACAGTATTGTTGAAATAGCCAGATTGCTGCCTGACTATAATTTATCGTTCAAGACTTCAGGTCTTTACAATAGATCAGGCCTGTTAACCCTGTGTAAATATAAAATTCAACATGCGCAATTCATTCCTTATCCATTATCTATACGCCATAAAATCGAAGAACTTTTAGCTCAAAAAGGTTTGTTGAAAACAGATATTGAACTAGATGGCCACAAAATTTCGATTTTCAACACCCATCTTTATTCGTCATCGCCCCGGCATTCCTACAGGCCTAACTTCAATCAATTCGAACTGTTAAAACGAACTGTCAGCAGTTTTAGCAGTGACTTAAAAATACTTGGCGGAGATTTTAATTTAAAGCCTCATGAAATTGGCAAACTTATTGAGGCTGACTTTTTACGTGGCTCGTGCAATTTGCCTACAGCAGGCGGAATTCGAAGAACAAAAAAGCTTGATTACATTATGGTTGTCAGCCAGAAACCACTTAAAACCAGACTAGCAACCAGGCGGCTCGAAACAGAACAAATGTTTTCTGACCACAGCGCGGTTTTTGGCCGTATAATTTTTGCCGGTCCCTAGCTGAAGAGACTGAATACCTTAACCTCCTGTCGCTTGCCCCTGACTTTTTCAATATTAATCCTTTCGGCTTTAACATCTTCTCCCAGTATTTCTTTAACCTGTCCGGAAATAATTATGGGTCGATTTTTACTGTTTGCCAGAGAACATAATCGAGCAGCCACATTAACCGGATCACCTATGATTGTATAATCCATTCTTACTGAAGGAGCGCCGATAATACCTGAAATGACCCGTCCCATATTGACACCGAAAACAGGTTTAAAGCTGTGTTTGCCGGCAAAATCTTTTGTAATAGTTTCAGCAAGTTTTTTGGCTGCTTCAACAGCCTTTTTCTTGCCAAGTTTACGGTGAAAAAAGACAATCAGAAGCTGAGAACCTATAACCTTATCGATTTCTCCGCCACATTCTTCGACTCGCTTGAAAAATTTGCTTAAACTGAATTCAAGATACTGTCTGGCCTCATCTTCTCTGGTTTGTAAAGCAAGCTCAGAAAAATTTTCCAGCCTGGCAAATACGATAGTTACTTCTTCTTCTACTCCTTCACAGGCCTGAAGTAAAAGTTCAGGATCTGCAGCCAGGCGCTTAACCGGATCAGATACAAATTTGCCCAGCAGATCTTTTTCGCTCAGTCTTCGGGTCATGTTGTTAAACGCCCGCGAAATAGAGCCAAACTCATCTTCGCGATTTGCTTTAAGACGAACTGAGTAATCATTTTTCTCAACTCTATTCAGACCCCATAAAATATGCTGCAATGGGCTGGTAAAAGATCTGCTTAGATTTTTTGCCGCAAAAAAGGCAAAGATAAGATAGATAATCATTGCAATAATAAAAGTGCTGGTTCTCAATCTTCTTATCTGTTGCAGATGAGTGATATTCTGTTTAGCACCAATAACATAAACCGACATGTTTTTACCGGGAAAAATCTCATAAAGTGAAGCATCTTTGCCTGAGGTTTCGTGCTTCAGCAGCATCTTACTTCTATAAGTATCTTTGGTAAGATTGCTCAACACCTGTGGCTCATTATCGAGAGTAGAAAAAGCATCAAATCGAAAGCCATCGTATGCCATAAGCACTATAGGCTTTCTTGAAATATAGTTTGCCGGGTCCAGCTTTTGAAAAAACGAGTTTTCAGAAGCTTCGATTTCTCTTTTATCTGCCTTGAGACGGAGATCAAATGCTCGTCTTAAATATGTAGGACAAACGGAAAATTCATCCCATACAACACTGGCAAAATATCGGTATTTATTTTTGTATTTTACTGGATAGCTGGTAATCAAAGTCCGCCCTAATGTAGAACGCAAAGTCATACTTAAAACTTTGCTGTACATGATTTCGTGAAATTTCTCAGGGCCAAGGGATTTCTGCAATTTATCACGAATTTCTTCAAACTTGAGTTTTTCTATTTTGCTTTCGGAATCTTTTTGATGCTGCTGGTAAAATTCGGGATCAAAGCTTTCCTCAGGGTAAAGTTTAAACAATTGATTCTTGAAGGTAGTTAAAATAATATACATTGACTCTATCGTATCCAGAGTGTTTTCTGAAAAGATTTTTTTATCGCGATATTTGTTGAAATATCTTATAAAACCATTGGGACCGGCAATAATAAGAGCATTCAATGTTCTATATTGTTCAGGAACTTCAGAGTAACCTTCAGTCAGGTCAGCAAAGAAAATTTCAACCAGCTCGGCCGTAATTGAATTCTGCAAATCTGCACTAGTAGAGCTAACTTCTTCCTGATGCAGTTTATTGATAATCTCAGGCCGCTTAAATATTTCCTCTATACGCTGAGCCAAATTAAGTTGATTAAACTTAAATCCGCTGTCTATACCGATAAGAGTCTGGTGCAAATCCCTTTCAATTTTCAGACGTTCTTTTTCGTAGGCTTCTTTTAAGATTAGATCGAAGACCGACTGTCCCAGAAAAAAAGGCATTAGAATAGCAAAACTGATTGCCATCAACAACACAAAACCGACTCTGACAACCGGCCCCCGGTCAAAAACAAGAGCATTAACCAGGAAAACGACAACCAGAGATAGAATAACCAGAAAGGGCAGTTTGGCCGGGTCGGCTAACTTGCCGTAATTTCTGGCAGGCAAATCAAAGGCGACTACAGGCCTAAGGCCTGCCATTCCAATGTATCTGCCCAGAATAATAAGCTTACTTTTGGTTTTCAAACGGGTAAACTGCATTTCAGACTGATCAGCATGTTTCTTTTCAATACTGGCAGCAGCTCTGCTTATAGCCTTGAGACTATCCTCATCTACCTTCCTCTCAAAATCTCGACTGGCAATAAAAGTTCTTTTTTCTTCATTGTAATAAGCGCAGGAAAATCTCTGGTAGAGATTGTTTTTAAGGTATGATCTATAAGCATAATAAGGCTCGAGATCTTCTACTCGTATTTTGCTGAAAATAAAAAATTCGCCCCCGCCCTTTTTTTGAAACCTGTCCCAGTAAAACCAGACATTTCTATGGTCTACATCGTTATACACAGACATTCTTGAGGAGCGCAGCACAATCATATTCATCCTGGCAGCATCAAAACCGATAAAATCCTGAAGCAGGTCATTACATTCTTCAAGTTTGTCTGAGAACTCTTTTTTAAGGATGTAATCAGAAAATTTAACCTTGTATTTAACTGAAAGAAGAACAAAGAGTTCTGCCAACCCTTCTTTCATATTTCCTTTTATATTTGCAAATCTCAGCATTCTACCATCTTCACTGGCTTCAGCAATTGCCAGGGTATGGGGTGGCAAATTATGAGCAAGAAATTCCGGTTCTTTCCATCCTTGAAAATATGTTCCAGGCTTTTCATTCAATTCTTCGCGAAATTTTGCGAACCATTGCTGTATCTGAAGATCAACATCTGCTTTATATTGCATTTCCTCGCAGATTGTATAAGCCTGACTGATAAAATCTTCAGAACTTTTTTCGCTTCTGCTGATATTGCCCTGCAAAATAAGGATTAAAATAAAAATAAATACAAAGGAACTTATGACAGCAAGCAATCTGGGTAGTTTCATACTTCCTGATCCTCCGGAAGAACAATTTCCCAGCCATCGCCATCAGGGAGTTTTATAAAACTATAATCATCCGTAAGATTTTTAACCTTTTCAGAACAAATTATTCTTGAAGCTCTACCCTGTTTAGATTGAGATTCAAGTTCTTCTGAGCGGCTTCTCGAAGTGCCAATCATGACATATTCGCTTTTGTCGCCCAGTTGAACAACTCCCGAAACTATTTGTCCCACTTCAATCCCAATTCCCACTTTATAGACAAATTTTCCTTCATTATTTCTTTTTTCGACCAGTTTATTGTGAGCCGCCATCATACGCATAGCCGCTCTAATAGCTTTATTAGCCGCTTGTTTTTCATCCTCACCGGGAAAAACGGCCAGAATGGCATCACCAATAAACTGCTCGATCAATCCTCCACTTTTGGTTATGCATAACGCCATTTCGGAAAGATGCTCGTTTAACATCGAAACTATATCTCTAACAAGATATTTTTCGCTGAGGGTAGTAAAACCCCTTATATCGAGGCATAAAACAGCTGCATAATTTTTTTCCCACTGGTTTGCGATTACATTATCTTCGCTCGCGATTTTATTATCCAGACCCGCAGAAACAAATCTGCCTAAATTATGCCTTTCAATAATTCCATCAACCATTTTATCGAAAGCATCAGCCAGGGTTCCCAGCTCATCCTGTCTATTGAGACTTATTCTCGAGGTAAAGTTCTGATCGGCAACTCTGGTTAAACCGGCCTCAACTGCCTTGAGCGGTCTAACCAGATAAGTCGCGATAAATCGGGATATAAAAAATACCGGAATTGTTAACAATATCAGAATTAAAGCCAGAATATAGCTTTGGGTTCTTATGCGCTCATGCATATCTCTAAATGCTATAACCGCCGCTAAGATAAAATTACCTGATTTGCGGCAAGGATAAACAACCACCATGGTATTTTCATTCTGCTTGAATATTCTGGAATTGGTTGATGCTGCCAATTCAATTAAATGACTGGCATGATTGTTTAAACGGATAAAATCTCTATTGTTCCCCGTGCTTTTGGGTAGAATAGTTTTCGAGTCGGGATAGTCTACTTTTGCCAGACCAAAATTCGTATTTTTGTTAATATCATTCCAATCGGTTACCTTGGCTTTGAGATAGTTGCGAAAAGGTGCAACAACATCTGCTTTGAAAAAATACCAGTTACGAATCATACCGTCTTTCATGATAAAATTCTGATAAAAAAACTGGCGCTGGTTGCCCATTTCAAAATAATCGCTATCCGCCCGATTTCCCATAAAGAGACGAAGAATTTCTTCTCCTTCCTTGCCTTCAAAAAATTCCATTTGGAAATCCTTACCAAAAGTCAAATCGGGATTTAAATTAAAATATGACTTCATTACCCAGTTATAATAAAAACTGGCCAAATGCTTGTCACGCTTTGAAAGTTTTTTGCCAAAACCGCTGTCATAATAAGGAATTTCTAATTCAGCTACAGGAGGCGGATAAATGCAACAAAAACTTAACTCAAGCCCACTTTTTGCAAACAATTCAGGGACTTTTTTCAAGGCTTTTTTCCACTCCTGGGGATCCCATTTTACCAGAGCCTTTTTCCAGAAAGGCCGGCTTTCTATTTTTCGACAAAGTCTTCTAAATTCAGTTAAAATTGAACCACCCGACACGTCGGCTTCTTCAAACTGCCTTATAATATTTTTCAAGGTCTGCTGTTCATAACGAAAGGCCGAAGACTCCAGATGATATGTACCAGCGATATAAAGAACTATCAACGGCAATATTCCAATGGCAATAAAAATAAAACTCAGCCAACCTGAAATACTTAAGCCAAGAGGTTTAGCGGTTATAAGAACCCGGGTAAAAAATAAAAGCCAGATAGAGAAGAAACCCAGTCGAAAAAGGAAAATAAATTTTTCAGCCTCGTTGACAATTTTCTTTTCCGGTGGTTTAAACAGCCAGATCTCATAGGGTATTCTAGAAGCGACAAATCCACGAATGACGTTGGAATCACTGTGTTTAACCACTTTTCCAACAGGTAACAGCTCTTTTCTCGATACTCCCTCTTGTTCTTTTAGAAGAAGCTCGGACATTACCCTCTGGGAACCAAAGTTATCGATGGTAACAGGATCATAATCGGGCAGCCTGTTTTCTACGGGAACCAGCGCCGCATCAACATCAGGAAAAGGCCCGGACAACATTTTCAATGCCAGTTTCAAAGATTCATCAACGCTTAATAATTCATTTTTAAAAAAACAACAATAAACAATTTTTTTATTACCATTTTGAATCTTATCCCAGATCATGAGACGGTTCTGCTTTTTGTATTTTACGTAGCAAATTTTTCCGCGCCGATACTTTTTTATTAAATCAAAATTTAAATCATTTTTAAGTCTGCCGCTTACAAATGTATCGAGTTGTTTCTTTTGATATCCCTGCGGCTCGGAATCGCCAGCAAGGGCAGAGAGGATAGTTTTGAAAACAAAACGCTGACTATTTCCAAACAAATCACCCTTGAAAAGTTTGAAATTTTCACCATCGGAGTCACATATACCTGCATAAGAAACAAGAGGCAACCAGCTTTCAGGAAATCTTTTTTTCAACTCGGCGGCAAATGCTTTTGCCGGGTCATTGCTTTTAATGATTTTATCACCCTGGTTTCGGCGAAAAACCATCATACGCCTTTTTAACTGCAACTCATAAGACCAGAGAATTGAAAAAAATTGAAGATAATTATTGGCTTTTTGTTCCCAGAGATATAGATTGCGCTCTTGCTGCACTGAATTACGTTGAAACTGAGTAAATTCCAGTAATAAATAAGGCATCAGAGTTAAAACGAATGCAAAAATGAGAGGTAAAACCATTTTTATTCTTCGCTTCATTATACCCAATCCGCCTCAAATTCTTTTTTACTTCGGAAAATAATACAATATTAAACAGATTTACGCCAGAATTCACATAAACTAAGCTTTACAAACAGCTTAAAAAACTATAAATTCAAAGTATCAAAATTTTGAGGACCTTGAAGATGTTTTCTGTAAACAAAAGATTTACAAAAATACTATTAGTTTTTTTATTAACTGGCTGTTACTTTTTTACCGGTTGTTGCAAAAAAGAACCAACCTTGGAAGAAGGCGGCAAAGCTTATCAAAGTGGTGATTTTAAAAAAGCCGCTGAAATATTTTTACCTGCTGCCAAAAAAGGCCATGCCGAAGCTCAAGCAAACATTGCTTTTATGTACTATTGCGGCATGAATTTTGAAAAAGATCACAAGAAAGCGGCAGAATGGTATGAGAAATCTGCCAGACAAAATTATATGAATGCGCAATTCAGCCTGGGAACCATGTATGAAAATGGTGAAGGCGTCGAAAGTGACCCTGTTAAAGCCTATTTCTGGTATTCTCTTGCAGAAAAGCAGGGCGATAAAGATGCAAAAAGATTAAGACGGGAACTTGAATTTCGACTTTCAGGCAAAGAGCTGGCAAAAGCAAAAGAAATGCTTCAGGATTGGAAAGCCGAAAAATAAAAAACCGCATTAAAAACACCTTTTAATGTAATCAATGCGGTTTTTTATTACCTGAAATAAGTAAAGCGGAAATCAGCCATCCTGATTAATTTGCTCAATGAGTTCCTGCAATACCTGCGGTGCTTTATCATGGTCGATCTGGCAGGTTCCTGCAGCATGGTGTCCACCGCCGCCATATTTAAGCATCAGCTCGCCCACATTTGTTTTTGAGCTGCGATTAACAATTGATTTTCCGACGGCAAATACCGTATTTTGTTTTCTGAATCCCCAGAGAATATGGATGGAAATATTACAATCAGGATACAGAGCGTAAATCATAAATCTGTTACCTGCATGAATAATCTCTTCATCACGAAGATCGAGAACAATGAGATTTTTATAAATCTTTGAACATCTTTTAAGCTGTTCTTTAAATTTTTCTTCCTGCTCAAAATAAAGTTCTACCCTGGCTTTAACGTCAGGCATTTCGAGAATCTCACTGATTGTCATATCTCTGCAACAGTCAATAAGCTTCATCATCAGCTGATAGTTTGAAATTCTAAAAGTTCTGAAACGCCCCAGCCCGGTGCGGGGATCCATCAGATAATTTAGAAGAACCCAGTCTTTGGGGTGTAAAATCTCATCGAGACTAAATTGAGCAGCATCAGCCTTGTCAACAGCTTCCATCATTTCTTCGCTGATTCTGGGAAATTTTTCTTTGCCGCCATAATAGTTGTAAACGACTCTAGCCGCAGACTTGGCATCAGGGTCTATAATGTGATTATCTTTTTTACCCTGATTTCTGATAGTTTCACTCAAATGATGATCAAAAACCAGATGCGCGCCTTCGACATAAGGCAGGTTAGTGGTTATATCCCGTCCGGTAATTTCAATTTTGCCATCCTGCATATCTTTTGGATGAACAAATTTAATATCATCTATCATATCCATTTCTTTAAATAATACGGCACAAACCAGTCCATCAAAATCGCTTCGGGTAACCAGTCGATATTTTTTTTCCTCTGTCATTTTTATCTCCATTAAAAGTTTATACAAAAAATTAATCTAAAAAAACTTACCACGCTCTAAAATAAATTTCTACCCTGACCCAGGAATTCTCGGTCAATCATTATTAGCTGGTTACAAAAAGTTCTGGTTTTATTTCTTTCTGTCAAATATAGAATTTAAACCACTGAGGCCACCGAGGGCACAGAGTTGATTTTTTAATCTTTTTCAGCCAGGATTTGTCCTGTGGACAAATAGCCGGCGGTTTCACCGCCCGGCTTTTCCTTCTTCATCAAGCCTTCAGAAAAACACGAGTGCTTTTCTGAAGGCTTGATGAAGAAGGAAACAATGGCTGAAAAAAAATCTCTGTGTTCTCTGTGCGCTCTGTGGTTATTTTCTTTTCTGAAACCAACTGATGGTCACTGACCGAGAATTGCTGACCCTGACCTGTTTACTTGCCTGCATTATAATTTAATAGTAAACTGAAAGTATGAAGATTTTTGCAGAGGGTTCAACAATCCTTTTTCAGAGGAAAAACTGCAAACGCGGCATAGCCATGTTTACTGCTCTGTTTGTCATGATTATAATTGGCATGCTTGCAGTCCAATTTCACTATATGTCTCGCCAGGCACAGTCAGACGCTTTTCGCTTTCAGGCATCCGAAATTGCGCGCCAGTTGGCTGAGTCGGCCATGGATGAAGCATTCCTCTACATCTATCAACAAACTCAGAATGAAGACGGCGCCTTTTTTGACGACATCGTCAATCGCAGAAACGAGATTGATTGCACAACCATGTCTTTGAATAACAAAGACAGCAAAGGAAAAGAGATAGATGTTTCTCTTACCCGCGCCCAGGCCCAGAACATTTTAAACGGACAGAAATTCAATATTGAAGCCAAAGCCAGATTAATAGATTTTCGTAATAAAGACTCAACCGGCACCGGAAAATACTATGGCGACAAAGAGGGATTAGGGACCCTTGAAATTAAGGTTTCAGTAACACCTAAAGACGAATTTAAAAAACAGATTAAAAGTGCCTGCCATATTACCCGCCATCACGATTACAAAGTTGTTTCCATGATAACGAAGCGCGACAATGGCAACCAACGAAATGAATACGCTCAGAATTATGTTCTTGATTACGCTCTTTTTATCCGCAACGGGCAAAAGGAGTTTGAAACAACTCAGGGTTACAGCCTTAACCCTGAGAAGTGGCAACTTACGATTGATCAAACCGGCCTTTCATTTGCAGAATGCGGAAAGATCTTTCTGGGCAACACTTCGGGTGACTACGTTTACCTCAATATTGATGAGGCAAGAAAAGATTTTATACCCACGCCCCTTGAAGAGCCAGAAATTCTTGTGGTAGACGAAAATGCCACCAATCAGATTTTCCCAAGTTTAGAAAGCTTTGTTGAAAAAGAAGTTAAAGATCATATTGAAGATGAAGGTGGCGACTTTGAAGACTTCGATATGTACGGGCACAAGGGAGTTTTTGCCTACCAGAAATATCCCTGCACAGATGATGGCATAAGTGATGCTAAACGAAAAAATTATCGATACCTTACTAACAGCGGCAAACAAATATCAGAAGGCCTGGATCCCTATCCGAATTTTTATTCCGGAATAAAAATTCTACCGGAAAACAAGCTATCTGACTTTCTTGAAGGAGATGTAAGGCAAAGATTTTTCCATTTTGGTTATTTTTATGTCGACCTCAGTGATGCCACTATTTACGCAGAATGGGAAGAAGGCTTCAGTGATGAAAGCGACACACTTCCATTCAGTGATTATCCCGATATTGTACAAGATTTTAAAGAAGAAGTATATCCGGTATTCAAGAACGAAGAAATTAGTGAAGTTCCAGGCACAAATGATTTAAGATCAATGATTAAATATGATTACATTGCCAGTAATTACGCAAATTCATACCCTGAGGTACTTTCGATTCTTGATGAAGAGTCTACCTATAACGAAGACTCAAGTCATAGCTACCCTCAACCAAAGTTCTTTAATTATCGTGCAACTAACATATATGACAATCCACTTGATGCATCTGTTCCTTATGCTCATGTAAATCTTTGGATTCGACGAAAAGTAACTAACGCACAGCTTAAAAAATTTGGAATTTACAATCCGGATGAAAAGAAGCTTAATCTTCGTGGAATCATTGAAACTTCCGAACCCCTGGAAATTGGCGGAAGCGGTGGACCGGTAGAAATTAACGGCCAGGGGGTAATAATCGCCCCGAGCATAACGATCAGTTCCGGCATAGAAAAAACTGAAGATGACAGTCTGTGTGTGCTTGTAACTCGCGGCTCTCCAATTACTATTAAAACAAGTGATTTAATAGAAGTTTCTCTGGTAAGCATGGGACGAAACAACTACTATGGCGGGCACATAAAAGCACTTGAACCACTGAATTTGAAAGGCTCGCTGGCCGTAGATATGCTTCGAATGGATGAATGGAAAAAAGGAGCAGGAGTAGAACATAAAATTGAATACGACCCTGCCTTAAAACCCGGTAAAGATGTTTTTCAGATAAATATTTCCCGCTGGGTCAATTTTCAAAGAATGGTGGAGCATGACTAGATGGTAAAACAAAGAAAAAAAGCTTTTACCATGCTCGAAATAGTAATTGCGATGGCTTTTCTTTCAATCGCGATACTTTCGATTTTATGGATGAATAAAGCATCCAACGAGGGCTCGATGGATGCTTACTACGAATTCCTTGCTTTTTCTCTGGCCCGCGAACCCATAGAAATTTTCAGAGGCTTTGGCTATGACAGCCTTGAAGAGATTGTTGATCACAATGTCTCCCCGGTTTCAAGATACCCCCTGGGCGAAGCAGACATAGACTTTGATGCTACCAGTGATTTGCAGTATCCCGCTGAAGCCAGGCTGTTTAAAAGAGAAATTGAACTTTCAAAAGTTAGTTC
>JBNJGH010000042.1:0-25453 GCA_051747585.1 Candidatus Rifleibacteriota bacterium | reverse complement strand
AACAAAGCGGTCAGTCTCAGCAGAGTGGCGAACAAAGTGGTCAGTCTCAGCAGAGTGGCGAACAAAGTGGTCAGTCTCAGCAGAGTGGCGAACAAAGCGGTCAGGCCAACCAGGGTTCAGTTCAGGGTTCAGGCGAAGCTGCTAATCAGGAAACTGGTACGGTAGCAAAAGCTGACAAACAGGGTTTCTTCTCTAAACTTAAAGACAAAACTACTACTAAATTCAAATCTGGTTATTCTACCGGTAAAGCAATGACTAACGAAGGCGTTCAGAATGTTAAAACCAGCCTGAAATCTGGTTTCAGCCCTAAAAATCTTCTGTTAACCGCTGGTATTACAGTTGGTGTTGATTTTGCGACTCAGATGATGCGCGGAGAAAAACCAAGCCTGAAAAAAGCTGTTAAAACTGTTGCTTCAGCCGAATTCGCCGGTGGCGTAGTTGGTTCAGTAACGGGCGCAGCTGCAGGTTCATTCTTCGTTCCTTTCCTCTCAGCAGTTCCTGTTGTTGGTGGCGTTCTTTCAGCACTTGCACCTACTTTCGGTTCTATCGTAGGTGGGTCTATGGGCGCTTATCTCGGCGGTGACCTTAAAAACGGCAAATTTTCAATCAGAGAAGCCTTCAAAAAGATCAACTGGGTTGGTGTAGCAGGACAGACAGTTGGTTCAACTGCCGGTGCAATGCTTGGTTCAATGATATTCCCACCATTCGGGACCATCGTAGGTGGTATCGCAGGTGGTATGCTCGGTAACTGGGCAGCTCAGAAAATCGCCGGTATCTTTGGCAAAGGCAAAAACAGCTATGGTTCAATAGGTATGCCGGTCGGATCTAATCCTTTCGGTGGAGCACCTGGAGCTGACGTTTCAGGACCTGTAACCATAGGCACAGTTGCCGGTGGTTCTGAAATACCTGTATCAGGCGATGCTCAGGCACCTGAAGTAACAGTTACAGGTGACGCTGCACCAATGGGCAGCTATGAATCTGACCTTCAGCTTGCCGAAGCCAAATATCAGGAGCTTTACAAGCTTTATAACGAAATGCTCAGTCAGGGCCGTCAGGATGACGCTATGAAAGTAGCTCAGGAAATGAACAAAGCCAAGGCTGAATTCGAAGCTCTTAAAGCTGAAAACGGACAGTAAGAATTAATTACTGAATCTATAAAGGCTCTTCTGCCAATGCAGAAGAGCCTTTTTTTATCCAATTTTTTTATAAGAAAAAAACAGAGAATGACAATCGCGTGATTATGCTTTATATTCAAAATCTATAATTAAAATAGAACGAAAATTTATTTTCAAACGTAAGTAATATAATGGACGACTCACAAAAAAAATTAATAATTGCTTTTTCTCTGCTTATTTTAGGACTCGTTGTATTGTTTGTATTGAGCCTGTCTTTCAAAACTGCAGAAAAAAAGCACAACATAATAAGCAAAGAATCGCCTGAATTAAGCTCGATAACCGAAATTGAAGATGAAAGAGCTAAAGTTGAGCCACGCACAATTAGAGCTCGAAGCGCAAGAATCAGCGTTAGAAATGATCGCAAGTCTCCTTACAGCAAAGACGATATCAAAGAAATTAATCTAAATAGACAGGAAGCCCAGAGAAAATTAAGACACGCAAAAGAACAATGGCTGCTCCAACAGGTTAATAATGAATCGCTCAATAACAGAACCAGAGAGAAATATCGTTTAAAAACTCTTGATTCTTTCACCGAAGGAATGGAAGAATTCGAGCAAGGTAATTACAATAAATCCATTAAGCTGCTTTTTAAATCACTTAAAGATCCGAAAGCTACTCCTGTCAGCAAATACATGGTTTTACTGTATCTCAGATCTGCAGCTAACAGAATTAAAAATTTCGATTTATTCATTGAATTTGCCAAGACACAGGCTGAGCTTGTACAAAATGATGATTTAACACCATTGGGAATCGAAAAATCCGATCAATCGGTACGCTATGTGAATGAACTTGAAGAATTATATAAAGCAGCAACCAATGAAAGCGATTATAGAAAACTTGTCGCCAAAAGAGTCGTAACCAACGAAGGTGTAGTTCTAAGCCTCAAACTTGTTCGCAGGCAGCTTGACAATGAAATTGAAGAGCTAAAAAATGATTTTGGAGGATTTTTTCGTCAATGAATAACCGGTTAGCAAAAAAGTCTTCAGGTTCTATTTTTATTGTTGTGCTCGGCGCAATAGCACTTCTGGGTATTATTTCTTTCACTATTATCCAGACCAATTCCAGTCGTTCATTTACTACCAGATTTATGAGTAATGAACAAAAGGTTGAGGCTGTTTTAGAGTCGGCTAGCGATCTAATGCTCGGCTATATTAAAAATCAAATGAATCAAAAAGATTCGGATTTTTATCATTTTTTCAGGATTCCAGGCAGCTTCCAAGGCAGTCAATTGTCTCATTCGGAAGGAAAAAATTTAAAAATAGATGTTTCTCAATTTAAAGAAATAACTGACCTTAATGAAGGTTACGAAGGGTTAAAACCGCTTGAATCATTAATTGAAAATCTGGGCGAAGACAACGTAGACTTAACTATGAATGTAAAAATCATTCAAGCAGAAGCATTTACCTCTGATATTGACGACTATGAAGTTGTAGGAGTCACCCACCACGCCCACGAACCCAGAGGAGAATCGGCAAAATTTCTTCATTCAATAGACAGGAGTGCTGAAACAGACGGTAGTTTGAGCTCGTCTGACTGGGCACCAAGCGACTGGAGGGTTGATTTCAAATTACCAAGTCTTGAAGACGAGGATATAAAAAATTTCTCTGTTGATGTAAATATCTCCGTTTTTGGAGTAAGTGTAACAGTTTCAGTAAAAGTAAGAATTACTATCACACGCGTAGCTGCAGCAGTCGCTCATGCAAGAGTTGATGTTATCAGCCCGGTCAGCATGCCCAATGTCTACAGCGAAGTTTTTGATTTTAATAAAATTTTAGAAGAATCCTTTATAGACCTTGATGGGGAACCTATTTCTATACCTGGAATCAGACGCTTTGCAATGCCAGATTCTGACACGTCGGTTTTCAGTATTTCATACCAGGCTCAAAGAATAAAAAATGAAATTGATGACGAGTATGATGATCTTTGTGACAAAATTGACGAAGAACAGGTTGAACCCGACGGATTCGGTTCTGATGCAAAAGTAGTTGAGAAGGGTGGCATACTTGAAATTACCGGACTAATCGATTACTATCCCCATGGTAAAGATCACGAAGATAAAATTACTCGCAAGCTTGTTTCTACACTGCCTTTCAAAGTTTCAGACATTCAACCCATTGCTCCTGAGTATTCATTTTTTGTAGCCGCCTCAGATAAAATAGATGAAGATTTATCATCATTGACCGGGGGAAAAGTAAACTTTGACAGCTCTGCAGGCGGAGTGTTCATGGTTCACAGTGTTCCTGAAGGCAATTTCAATTTTGTAGACGGATTCAATTTTAATTCTTCGGAAGATGATTTTCAAAGAATCCCAGGAATGATAAGAATTAACGCCCCAGACGTAATAGATTTGCATACTTTTGTAGGCACGCCCGATGAACCCTATTTAACTGAATTTAACGTAATGACCTCTCCGAAAAATAATTCTCAATTCATGAATATTCCAGTTTTTCAATGGAAAAGCGATCCGGGAACCAGAGATCATGAAGTTGATTTTCCGGTTCTTTTTGATCCTGCACCTGATATGAATCCCATAATTCCGGTAGGTCTTGAGGGAGTTGAATTGTTTTTCAAACAGGGTGGCCTGGCTTTAAATAAAACGCCTTCCTTATTATATGGAAAATGCCACATGGAATACCCTCTTGGTATTTGTATGGAAGGTCCCGTTAATATGGTCTATTCGAATGCACTTATTAAAGTAAAGCCTAGTGCCGAAGTAGACCTCGACGAGGTCGACACCTCTTCTCCACCACCTGATGTCAACCTGGCCAGCATGAGCGAGGCTTTTGAATCGGGAGATATAGGCACATATTCTGAATTGATCAATGACGCTTCTGTAGAGGAAGGTGAAGATGGAGTAACCGAGAACTCTCAAATTTTTGTCGACTACCAGAATATCAATACCCTTCCCTATGGAATGCTTAATTACACCTCCTATTCAGACCCCGACGAATGGGATCCCGCACGAACAGATAATTTACCTGCAAACTGCTATTCGTTGTTGCAATACGCGAAAAAATCAACTTATTTTTATGAAACTGCTCAGGACTTTATAGACAATCATCCGAGGCATCCGGATGACACGGACGCCTATGACATCAATGGAGTAATTTATATAAAAGACACCTTGACTGTTGAATCATCGCTAAAAGTTATGGGTAAAGGTCAAATAGTCTGCAAAAACGATATAATTTTAGATGCAGATGTAAAACACGGAGATAATGAATCTGTTTTATCGCTTATCGCCAGGGGCGGCGCAATTTATTTTTCCGGCTGTTCCGAAATTGAAGCAGCTTGCTACAGCAATTTAGCGCCAGTTTGCAATAGTTCCTCAATGGTAAAATTAACCGGGAATCTGGTAGCAAATGAATTTGATCGCGATCAAATTTTGAATTTAGAGATTTTTTATGATACAAAAAAATGCACTGCGAGTTATCTTTCATTAATTAGAGATGTTGGCAAATTTGCCCCCGAAAGATATTGGGTCTCGCTGGCAAAAAACTGGTCTACCTATAAATATGAAAAATTATAAAATTATTGCGGGATTTTCTCTTATAGAAATTATGGTTGCTGTGCTGTTGTTAGCTCTTGCAGCCATTCCTATTTACAGAACTCTTAGTTTTGGTGCATCCAAAGAAATAGAGAATGAAAAAATAGCCATAGCAAACCGAATTCTTGAATCTTTTAAAAATGAAATTATGGGGATGCCCTTAGAAGACCTGGAAACTGAATTTCCCGGCACAGACTGGCAAGCAATTGGGGCAGATTTTCCCAATGTTTTCGATGCGCTCATGGAAGCCCAAAAAAAATATAAAGATTTTGAGTTTTCCGGTCAGGTTCGTCAAGTTGAAGATGCAGCAGTACCCACTATGGAATTTAAAGCGGAAGTTAACTGGACTAAAAACGACGGAGAAAAAAGAGACAAACCGGAAAAAATCTTTTTTATCAAGGTTCAAAAATGATGCAATTTGGCTTTAAAAACGGCAAAAAGGCTGTAACCATAATTGAGATGCTGGTGGGCATCTTTATTGCCGGACTTATTGGCATAGCCATTTATTATATGATGTCTCAAGCCAATTTTGTAGCCGCTACTGCCAGCGCTCGAGGCTTGGCTAAGCAGGAAGCAGAGATTATAATCAGACATCTTAAACGCGACATAGCGAATTCCCGGGCCAAAATTGAAAATTCTGCCGGTTCAAACGCTTATGAGGTTGTTAAAACGCTTGATTTTGCAGATGATACCCTCAGTCTTGAAGTAGCACAGGATTTTCCCGAAGGCGAAGAAACTATAACAATGTTCGACGACACTTCAGTCTCTGAAGACCTTATTTACAAAGATGTAGAATATGTCCGAAGCGGAACCGAATTCACACGAAAAGGCGAAAAAGAAAGAATTTTATCACGCAGTGTTAAGTCATTTGAAGTCAGCGAAAACTATGACGGTAAAATTCAGATAGATATTGTCATAGAAAAGTCTTTAAAAGGATTTTCCGGTAAAATAGAATATCCTCAGTCTGCTATAATTCTGGTTAAAGAAGCCGAAAACGCTAAAACGAGCAAAAACTGGCGCCAACGTATTACACCCGATGATTATTAATATCAATAAAAGTTTACAATTAATTATAAGGAAGGACCTTGCGGCAATAAGTCTATGAGAAATAAAAAGTCCCTGTTTTTTGTAATTTTATTTTTACTAACTACTATTAACCTCAGCGCAAAAATATCTATAGATGTTCCCTCTTTCACGCTTACAGGGATCGAAACCGATCTCATTGTTAAAGGTTTAAATCTGGAAAATGATTCTCCTGAGCTTTACAAAGTCAAAATCAACGGCGAAACCGCTTTATCAGGAGTAGCCCTGGAAAAGGAAATTCAACACCTGCCCGTAGTTTTTAACAATTCGGGAAACAACAAAATTGAGATTGAAATTGGTAATAATAAAGCAGAAGCCAAGTTAAGAGTAATCAAGGGCTGGCTTTCTGTTCTTCCACCATTGATAGCCATTATACTGGCGCTTATAACCAAGGAAGTCATAAGTTCATTATTTGTAGGAATCTGGTTCGGAGCCTTCCTTATTTATGATTTTAATCCATTTATCGCTTTTTTGCGATCGCTTGACCGCTTCTTACTTGAAGCGCTGGCAGACCCTGGCCACGCATCTATTGTACTCTTTTCCTGTGCGCTTGGCGGTATGGTCGGCGTAATAAATCGTACTGGAGGCATGCAGGGCATAGTAAATATTATCTCCGGTTTAGTGCGAGGTCCACGCAGTGCACAATTAGCAACCTGGCTCATGGGTATTCTTATTTTCTTTGATGACTATGCCAATACTCTAATCGTTGGCAACTCGATGCGACCGGTAACAGATTCAAACCGAATTTCCCGCGAGAAACTCAGCTATCTTGTAGATTCAACTGCCGCCCCTGTAGCAGGAGTCGCGGTATTATCGACCTGGATCGGCTATGAAATTGGCCTGATAAGGGAAGCTTACATAGCCCTGGGAATACCGGAAACAAATTTTTATTCTGTTTTTCTGCAAACTATTCCATTCAGGTTTTACTGCATTCTTGCTTTGTTTTTTGGGCTGATGATAGCCTTGAGCCGCAAAGATTTTGGCCCGATGTTTACCGCAGAGAAACGTGCAGGTACTGAAGGAAAGGTTCTTGCAGACGATGCGAACCCCATAAGTTCACCTGAAGCTTCAGCCCCCGAGTTGCCCGAATCAATGCCAAAACGCTGGTATAACGCTGCTATTCCAATTGCCATAGTTCTTTTTGGCACCTTTATCGGTCTACTTGGAGACGGTGGTATGTTTGCTCCCCATTACGACCTTAAATCCATCAGTGACTCGAAGGATGAAGCCTTCAAAAAATTTGAGGTTACAGGCGTTTCACCGCAAACAAAGATTCTAACCTGCTCAGGTGAGGAAGCTGGTTACATTAAAATTCGCTATAACGAAGAAACTGCCAATATGCTATCTGACAATGATCAACAAGCCTCAGTCGATGCGGTTGAAAGTCTTCAAAATGGCTCCGTCATTTATGCAGAGTTGAGTGAAAGCAGCATGAGCACCAGTGAAAAAGTAAGAATAGCCTTTGGTGGCGCAGACTCAACCCGTGTTTTAATCTGGGTCAGCATTATCGGCTCGATCATCGCAATTCTCCTTGGCAAAGTTCAGGGACTTATTGCCTTCGACGAAGGTGCCAAGGCATGGGTAGACGGCGTGAGAATGCTTGTAATGGCGATCTGCATAATGCTTCTTGCCTGGACAATCAACGGGATATGTACAGAACTTCATACCGCCAGATATATAGTTGAGATGGTTACCGACGTAATACCCTACTGGTTATTGCCATCGATTATTTTTATTCTGGCCTGTTTCATTTCATTTTCTACCGGTACAAGCTGGGGAACCATGGCCATTCTATTGCCAATATCCATTCCCCTTTCCTACCATCTCAATATGCAACATTATAATGAAGTTATCGCCATGACTCCCGATGCCCCGGAAATGATGGTATACCTTAAGAGCATGATTCTTGTTTCAATAGGTGCAGTTCTGGAAGGATCAATATTTGGAGATCATTGCAGTCCCATTTCCGACACAACCATTATGTCATCAATGGCTTCCGGTTCTGACCATATAGATCATGTCAAAACTCAAGCTCCCTATGCCCTGTTGGTAGGCCTTATTGCGATACTGATATGTTACATACCTGCAGGCCTGGGATTCTCGCCAATGTTTTTACTTCCCGTATCCATGATTATTCTGTTTGCTATTTTGTATATGTTTGGTAAAAACTCGGATGCCCACAATGAAGTCGCCCTGAATGCCGACTCTTCTGAATAACCAGTAGCCGGCATTCTGCCGTAAAATTAAATTCTTGACTTTTTTTAAAACTATTGTTACCATCTTTGGACAGCAAGCAGGATTAAGTCCTCACCTTCAGCGACATAGCGAAAAGGTTACACCTCTAAAGGGTGTTCGTGAAGCAAATTCATGGAGCGGCGTCTTGCTGCTCCATTTTTATTTTTTTCGGAGGTATGAGTATCAAAGGTAACGTTCGTGTTAACAGAAGGATCAGGGTTCCACAGGTACGTCTGGTGGATGAAGAAGGTGAAATGGTCGGCGTAGTGCCAACAAGCCAGGCAATGCAGATGGCTGACGAGCGCGGCTTAGACCTGGTAGAAGTAGCTCCTAAAGCCAGGCCACCAGTCTGTAAATTAATGGATTTTGGTCAGTATAAATACGAATTGACTAAAAAAGCCAAAGAAGCCAAGAAAAAGCAGAAAGTTATCAAGCTTAAAGAAGTTAAGGTTAGACCCAAAACAGATGAAGGCGATTTACAGACCAAATGTAATCGCATCAGAAAATTCTTAGGCGATGGTGACAAAGTAAAAGTTTCTGTTTTCTTTAGAGGTCGTGAAAGAGCTCACACAGAAATTGGCTATAAAGTCATTGACCGAATGATTGAAATCCTTGGTGAAGATGCAGACATTGAAAAACCCGCTGCTAAAGAAGGCCACTGTATCACAATGATTCTCTACCGTGCCAAGAAAAAATAGTAATTAACTGCCATCAGGAGGAATATATTATGCCTAAAATGAAAACACATCGCGGTGCAGCTAAACGCATCAAAAGAACAGGTTCTGGTGCTTTCCGCCGCTACAAACCATATGGCAGCCATATATTGACTAAGAAGTCAAGTAAGCGCAAAAGAGCTTATCGTCAGTCTCAAAACTGTGTAAAAGCCAATGAAAATGCATTAAAAGTAATGCTGCCCTACTCCTGACCCGGAGTCGCGAGTAACTGGGTTAATCAATTTCAGGAGGAATAGAAAATGCCAAGATCTAAAAGTGGAAGTAATGCCAGACGTAAGGAAAAAAAGGTCTTTCGCAGAGCTAAAGGGTTCTGGGGAAGTCACAAGAATGTAAAAAAAGTTGCAAAAGAAACTGTAATTCATGCACTTGATCATTCTTATCATGATCGTCGCGCCCGAAGCCGTGAATTCAGAACCTTGTGGATAACCAGAATTAACGCTGCCTGCAGAATGAACGAAATTACCTATAGCGTTTTCATGCATGGTCTTAAAAAAGCCGGCATTGATCTCAATCGCAAAGCGCTCGCCGATATCGCAGTAAGAGACCCTCAGAGCTTCACCGAAATTGTTGAGCTTGCCAAACAACAGGTAGCATAAATATTTATGCAAAAAAACACCCGGGTTTAAGTTCCCGGGTGTTTTTTTTATTTATATAAACAATGGTAAAACTTAAAGAAATTAATTCAAAAAACAATCCAGATTTCAAATTAGCCGTTAAAGTTTCCCGCAATAACATTCCCGATTTTTTTCTGGTAGAAGGTCCCAAGCTAATAGCAGAAGCTTTAAAATCAAATGCTGACCCGGTGTTATTTTTCAAAACTCCCGGCAGCAAAGCAGAATTTAGCGAGTTAAACTCAATCGGCGCAGAGATCCCTGATCAACTATTCTCACAGATTTCAACCCTTTCAACTCCCAATAACTGCATCTGCATTTTTCAAAATAAAAACCAGCCGAATTTAGCTAAGGTGTTGGAAAAGGCAAAACTTATAGTAGTCCTCGACAGGGTTCAAGACCCGGGAAACCTGGGAAATATCATAAGAAGTTCCGAAGCTATGGGCGCAAATGCTGTCTGCTGCCTCAAAGGAACTTGCAACCCCGACAACTCAAAAGTCATTAGAGCCGCCATGGGAAGTAGTTTCAGGCTGCCGGTATTTTCCAACCTGCAGTTTGATGGGCTGAATAAGAGCTTGAAAGACATGGGATTTTCAACTATATGCGCCGACATGACCGGCAGCTCAATCTTTAATTTCACCTTTCCGAAAAGATGTGCTATCTTTCTTGGACAGGAAGGACAGGGACTTGAGAAATTCATAATAGATGAATGCTCGATAAAACTTGCCATTCCAATGCCCGGACAAGTAGAATCATTAAATGTTGCGGCATCATCTGCAATATTTCTTTATGAGTGGGCCAGGCAACAAAAACTTTAAAACAATAAAGATGTTTGCAAAGGAGATCAAATGTCAGAATCTCATCCAAAATTATTACAGCAATATCATTCTGAAAAAGAATCTGCTAAAACGACATCAGATCTTGAATCTTTAAGGGTAAAGTATCTGGGAAAAAAAGGTGAAATTACCCAACAGCTTAAAGGTTTGGGGAAACTGCCTAAAGAAAAGCGCAAAACTATCGGCGCTGAAATTAATAAAATAAAGGCAGAAATTCAGAAATCTCTTGAAGAATCGATGCGAGACTTCGCATTGAAAGAGCAGGAAGAAAAACTTCATGCAGAGCGACCTGACCACTCGCTGCCCGGACTGTTTCATCAAACCGGAACACTTCACCCGGTCGATCAGGTAGCTGATGAAATAGCTGAAATATTTTTATCAATGGGCTTTTTTATGGCTGAAGGCCCCGAAATAGAAGAAGAATACTATAACTTTGAGGCCTTGAATGTTCCGGCACATCATCCCGCCAGAGAAATGCAGGATACCTTTTATCTGCAATCCGGTCAGGTTTTAAGAACCCAGACTTCGCCGGTTCAAATCAGAACAATGGAAAAGCTCCAGCCACCTCTTAAAATGATAGGGCTTGGCAAGGTTTTTAGAAGAGACAGCGATATTACCCACTCTCCAATGTTTCATCAAATGGAAGGGCTGGTTGTCGGTGAAAATATCAGTATGAGCGACCTTAAAGGCACTTTGGTAATGTTTGTCGAAAATATGTTCGGCAAAAGACCACATAGATTTCGCCCCAGCTATTTTCCTTTTACCGAGCCTTCGGCTGAAATGGATATTCAATGTATTTTCTGTGAAGGAAAAGGCTGCAAAGTCTGCAAAGGCACCGGTTGGATGGAAGTTCTAGGTTGCGGAATGGTTAATCCAAAAGTTTTTTCCGCTGTTGGATATGACACCGAAAAATATTCCGGGTTTGCCTTTGGCATGGGCATAGAAAGAATGGCAATGCTTAAATACGGAATAAATGACATAAGATTACTTTTTAATTCAGACATTAGATTCTTACGACAATTTTGAGGTAGAGACTGTGAAAATATTACTTAACTGGCTTAAAGATTATATAGATATTGAAGAAACCCCCGAAAAAATTGCAGACGCACTAAATATGGCCGGTCTGGAAGTTGAAGAAATCATTCAACCCGGTAAAAATTTAAACAATGTTGTAGTCGGTGAAATTTTGACCATGGAAAAACATCCTGATGCCGACAAGCTAAGCCTTTGCAAGGTAAATGCCAATCAAGGCGAACCATTGCAGATTGTGTGCGGTGCTAAAAACATGAAACCCGGCGACAAAGTTCCGGTAGCCCTTGTAGGTGCCAAGCTGCCTTCAGGCTTTGAAATCAGCCGAGCTAAAATTCGCGGAATAGAATCATTCGGCATGATGTGCAGCAAAGCAGAACTCGAGCTTGCCCAGGACAGCTCCGGACTTTTAATTCTCCCGCCTGAAACTCCAATTGGACAAGACATAGTAAAAGCTCTTGGCATGGATGAAGTAATTTTTGATATCAGCCTTACCCCGAACCGTGGCGACGCCCTTTCACACCTTGGGGTAGCAAGAGAACTCTCTGCAATCTTTAATCTTCCTATGAATCGTGCCGCCCTGGGCAATGACGATGGCTCTGACAATATCGAAAATGAAATTCAAATTGAGATCGAAAACGATGAGCTTTGCCCCCGTTATGGTGCAAGAGTTGTAAAAAATGTTAAAGTCGGGCCTGCCCCGGAATGGATGCAAAGAAGGCTTGAAGCAATAGGAATTAGAGCAATCAATAATGTAGTTGATATTACAAATTATGTAATGCATGATATCGGCCACCCGATGCATGCTTTTGATCTGGATAAAATAAAAGATAGAAAAATCATAATCAGAAGTGCACGAGCGAACGAAACTCTAATAACTCTTGACGAGCAGGAAAGAAAACTCGATTCCTCAATGCTTGTTATTGCCGATAACGAAAAACCTGTAGCGCTTGCAGGTGTCATGGGCGGACTGGATTCTTCAGTAAACGATAAAACCCGCGATATACTTCTTGAGGGTGCAAGCTTCGATCCCGTTTCTATTAGAAAAACGGCAAAAAGGCTCTCGATGATGTCTGAATCATCTTACCGCTTTGAGCGTGGCACCAATATTGACAATGTGCCGATTGCTCTTAACGAAGCAGCAAGATTACTCAAAAAATACTCAGAGGCCGAACCGGTAAAAGGCATTTTTGATGCCTATCCCAAACAGGAAATACTAAGTCAGGTCAGAGTTAGAACTCGTAGAGTAAACAAAATTATCGGTATAAATTTGAGTCCGGCTCAAATTGAAACCTATCTTCTGCGCCTCAAACTTGAAACAAGACGCGAAGGCGAAGACCTGATCGTAAGTGTTCCGCCTTACAGACATGACATAGAAATTGAAGCGGATCTCATAGAAGAAATAGCAAGAATGTACGGTTACAATAATATTCCCGAAACTCTTCCCGCTATTACTTCCGTTCTCCAGCTTCCCAGCCCACTGCAGAAGCTGGAAAAGCGAATGAAACATCATCTTGTTTCGCTGGGTTTCAATCAAATTATAAGTTACAGTTTCATTCCCGCAGATATAGATAAATCTTTCAGAGAAAAGAAACCTCTGAATCTTCAAAACCCGCTTTCTGAAGATCAGGCCAGCATGAGAACCAGCTTGAAGTGGGGCATGTTTGACGCTATTCGACGAAACATTCTTAACGATGAATTTGACCTGAAATTATTTGAAACCGGAAAAATTTTCCATTCTGGCGCAGGTGAAATCTCGCAGGAACACAGCCGCATTTGTCTCGGATTCTCCGGAGCAGTTAACCCTTTAAACTGGCGTTCCAGTCATGAAAAATTTGACCTGTTTATAATTAAAGGAATAGTTGAAAATATCGCTCGCCTGGCCGGATTAAAGTTTAAATACACCCCCGGCAGCTGTTCAGTATTCCATCCGGCTCTTCAAATTGATGTTCTCTGCGAAAAGACCCTTGTCGGTCAATTTGGGAAATTGCACCCAAGATTTCTTGATAACAAGAAAATGCCCGAAGATATTTTTATGGTAGAACTGGACCTTGGGATGCTTGCGGAAAAGAAAACCAAAATACCAAGAATGCAGCCTATTCCAGAGATTCCGGCAATTCGAAGAGATCTGGCTTTATTGGTTCCCGAAAAGGTTAACCACCGTGATATAATGAAAATAATCAATTCCGAAGCCGGAAAATTATTGGAAGACAGTCATCTTTTCGATATATATCAGGGCAAAGGAATAAGTGAGGGATACAGGTCAATGGCTTATTCATTGACTTTTAGAGATAATAAACAGACTTTAACCGATGAACAGATCGAACCTTTAATCAGCAAAATTGTCGATAAACTTAGCAAGAACCTGGAGGTTGAACTGCGCTGACTGATCTGAAAAATTAATTATGCATACGCTTTATTCATTAATTGCTGACCCATATTGGGCAGAAATTATTACTATAATAATTCTGGGTTTAGGTGCGCTTGCCTGGGTCTCGTTTATCTGGGGTAATGCGCACCGGGTAAATACCCGGCTTTCAACTTTTGCCCGGGCTCGAATCTATCTTCTATGTTTCTTAGTATTCTTTTGTGGTATAATTATTTTTGGCAAATTCATTGTACCCAAAAACACCAAAAGTCTTCTTGAGAATTTAGGTGCCGATCGAGTTATTGAATTTTTAACTTATTACATTCAAGCCTTTCTACTCGCCATTCTTAAACCACTAATATAGACAAAAAATTATTTTAAATCCGCTGTTAAGCTTTTGCGTTATAAGAGGTATATCTATCTGGAGGAACGAGATGAATAAATATCTGTTTGTGTTTTTTGCTGCCTTTCTTTGTTTTTTAAGCTTTTCTTCCCCTGCTCTTGCCGATGGAATGATTTTTCCCGTCGAGCACAAACAAAAAATAAACTCCAGTTTTATAATTCGACCACCCAGCAGACCAGCTGGGAACTTTACCGTTCCTCTTTCGATAAAGAAGCATCACGTCAAATTTGAAATAAACAATCTTGCCGCTTCAACTGCTGTAGACCAAACTTTTTACAATCATGAAAACAGAACCATAGAGGGGCTTTATATTTTTCCTTTGCCGATAAACGCCTCGATCAGCGAGTTTGCTATGGATATAGATGGCAAAATGACAAAAGGTGAATTGCTTGATTCAGAAAAAGCAAAAAAAATCTATGAAGACATAGTGCGCCAAATGCGAGATCCAGGGCTTCTTGAATACATGGGACAAGGTCTTTTTAAAACTCGTATTTATCCAATTAAAGCTTTAAGTGATAAAGATGTAAAGATCGCCTATCAGGAAGCTCTCAAAATCGAAGGCAACCTGATCAGGTATGTTTACCCTCTGGATATCGATCGATATTCCCAGGAACCAATGAAAGATGTAATGATTCAGGGTACAATCAAATCTGATCTGCCCATTACCTCAATCTATTCGCCAACACACAAAATTTCTATCAACCGCAAAAGCGAAACTGAAGTAGTTGTTGGTTTCGAAGCTGAAAGCCACGAACCGGTTAAAGATTTTGTCGTGTACTACGCCGTATCAGAAAAAGATCTTTCTGTATCTGTCATTACCAACCGCCCCGACCCTTCCGAAGACGGAACCTTCATGCTTATGCTTGCCCCAAGATTTAAACAACAGGATGAGAAAGCTCCGGCTGTGGATGTCGCTCTGGTATTGGATACCTCAGGAAGCATGGCGGGTAAAAAATTCACTCAGGCTCAACAAGCTCTTGAATTTTGTATCAATGCGCTTTCAGATGAGAGTTCGTTTTTCCTGTGCAATTTTTCAACTGTAGCCGAATCTTACAAATCAGAATTGATAAAAATGAACAAAGACAGACGTCAAGGTGCATTAAATTACATAAGTAATCTTGAAGCAATGGGAGGAACAAATATTTCCGAAGCTTTTAATCTTGCTCTTGAAGCCCTCAACAAAAGCGAGACAGGCAATCCAAAATACGTAGTCTTTGTAACTGATGGTAAGCCTACAGCGGGAATTACTGATCCTGAAAGTATAATAAAAGAAGTTCAAAAACACAATAAATCCAATGCCAGAATTTTCTCTTTTGGAGTCGGCGACAATCTAAATGCAAAACTGGTAGACAAACTGGCCAACGAAAATCATGGTGCGTCTGACTATGTTTCTGAAAACGAAGATCTCGAAATAAAAATTTCTACTTTATTTTCCAAACTTACTCACCCGGCTCTAACCAATGTTGATTTGAAGTTTCATGGTGTCGATGTAAAACAGATTTACCCTAGAGAAGTCGGTGATGTATTCCGCCAGAGCAATATAATTCTTCTTGGGCAATATACCAGCCCGGGAGCTGCAAGGATAACTCTAAGCGGAACGATAAAAGACCAGCGTGTTAAAATTGATTATGAAGCAGATTTTCCGAGACAGGAAAAGCAGAACAGTTTTATAGGCAAAATCTGGGCCACAAGAAAAATAGGTTTTCTGCTCGAACAAATACGAAAAAATGGCTCTAACGAAGAGCTGAAAAACGAAATTATTTCTCTTGCCAAGCGCTATGGAATACTAACTCCTTACACTTCCTTTCTGGTGCTTGAAGACGAATCTCCCGAAAGAATCAATTTGCGTAAAGCAATGCGACCTAAAGGTTCGATCAAGTCAGACGCATTTAAGGCTAAACGCGAGCGGTATTCTCTTGATAGTCTGCAATCAGAAAGTTCCGGAGCAGATGCCGTAGGTGCTTCCAGACAAATGAATACAATGAAGTCCGCTGCCGCGCCTGTTGCCAGACCTGCAAGAAGCGTTGAGATGAAATCAACCGGAATCAATATGCCTGATTTCAAAGAAGTTGAAGGCAAAACCTTTTACCATATCGAAAACAAATGGGTAGATAGTGAAATTAAAGGAAAAAAAGCAGACAAATTAATTAAAACCTGGTCTTCGGCATATTTTGAATTGCTGAAAAAATATCCGGAACTTGGTAGCTACTTTTCTCTTGGCGAAAAAGTTATCGTGAAGTTCAATAACCAGATAATTGAAATTGATCCCGACCAAGGTCTAGAACAGCTTTAAGCAAAAAAAAAAACACTTTGAACTGGTTTTAAACCTGTTCAAAGTGTTTTTTTTACAATTCTTTATGTGAAAATGCTCTGATATTATGGTAACATTCCTGCATTCAGACACTCAGGAGCAGGGAAATGGAAAAATTTATCAGCCTGATAGGCATACCAATCCAAATTGGAATCTGTTATGCGCTTTCAACAGACCGAAAAAAAATTAACTGGAAACTTGTAGCATGGGGCATAGGTTTACAGGCCCTTTTTGCTGTATTAATACTCAGAACTGATGCAGGAGAAGCAACTTTTGCATACCTCAATGACGCGGTAATTACACTACTGAGCTTCACCAAAGATGGAGCAAGCTTTGTCTTCGGTAATCTTGTAGATTTTACTGTTCCGGTCAACATGGTTGAAGGAAGCATTACCGGAAAACTTGCTGATCAGCTTTCTGGCGTTCAAATGGTTGCTAACACAGGAGCCTATTTCGCCTTTAATGTTTTACCGACTATTATTTTCTTTTCTGCTTTTATGGCGATTCTTTATCACGTAGGCATAATGCAACGCCTGGTTTACTGGGTAGCCTGGCTCATGCAGAAAACCATGAAAACCTCCGGCGCTGAATCTCTAAGCGCAGCAGCCAATATTTTTGTCGGCCAAACCGAAGCGCCACTGGTCATTAAACCCTTTATCGAAAAAATGACTTTCTCTGAGCTCGCCTGTATTATGTCAGGGGGCATGGCAACTGTGGCAGGTGGTGTAATGGCCAGCTATGTAGGCATGCTTTCGGGCAACTTCCCCGATATTGCCGGGCACCTTATTGCTGCATCCGTTATGTCAGCTCCGGCAGCCTTGGTTTTCGCTAAAATTCTCGTTCCTGAAACAGAGACCCCTGATACAAGCGGTTCTATCGACATGAACATAGAAAAAGTCGACCAGAATGCAATTGACGCCGCAGCAAGAGGCTGCTCAGAAGGTATGGGTCTGGCCATAAATGTTGCAGCCATGCTTATCGGCTTTCTCGCCCTTATTGCAATGGCCAATCACCTCTGGGGCATGTTTGCAGGCCTTGTCGGCATTACCCGTTATGCAACACTCGATTCTTTATTCGGACTGGTTGCCGGGCCATTTGCCTGGTTGCTTGGCGTACCTGCACAAGACATGGAAATTGCCGGAATATTGCTTGGCAAAAAAACTGTATTGAATGAGTTTGTTGCCTATGCTGATTTAAGTAAGGTTATCAATGGCAAGTTCATGTTAAATGGGGAAATAGTAACCATAACAGAGCGCACTAAAATTATTATGAGCTATGCGCTTTGCGGCTTTGCCAACCTTGGCTCGATTGGTATTCAGCTTGGTGGCATCGGCGGCATAGCGCCTCAGCGTCGTGGCGATCTGGCCAAACTCGGCATAAGAGCACTCATAGCCGGCACATTTGCCTCATTCTTAACTGCCAATATCGCAGGAATATTAATTGATTAAATTGCACCAAAGAAACAGGAGCGTAAAATGAAAATCGGACTTGCAGGTTTACCAATGTCTGGAAAAACCAGCATTTTTAACATGGCTACGAGAGCAAAAGCTCAAACCAGAGATTATCTGGTCCAAACCGATGAAATCAACAATGGTATTATAAAGGTACCCGATGATCGCATTGACTTTCTGACCGGAATTTACAAACCCAGAAAAACGATTTATGCCACAGTAGAATTTACCGATATTCCTGGAATCAGTCATGATGACAATAAATCGGCGAGCAAAACTCTTGCCAATATTAGAACTTGCGATGCTTTGATGCTTGTAATAAGACTTTTTCCCGGTGAAGAAGTGCCGCATATTCACAATAAAATCGACCCTGCATCTGATCTGGAAGAATTATGCCTCGAATTTATTTTCAGCGACCTTGAAATAGTTAACAACAAAATAGAGCGTCTGAATAAAGAAATGAAAGCAGGCAAAAAGCCTGAACAAATGCGTGAGCTGGAACTTATGCAAAAACTGGTGAAAACTCTTGAAGACAACAAATTTTTGTCTGAAATTGAACTTGCCGAAGAAGAGTTGCAAAGTCTTAAAGGTTTTCGCTTTCTTACTCTCAAGCCCCTGTTAATTGTTGGCAACTGCTCTGATGAACAATTTGCCGACAACAATGATCAAATCGTAAAAGATTTTAACGAATTCTGCAAAAATAAAAACTGGCAACCCATTCTTATATCCGCCCAGACTGAAATGGAAATTTCTGACCTCTCACCTGAAGAAGAAAGCGCTTTTCTTGAAGAGTTTGGTATGACCGAGTCAGGGCGCAGCCGCCTTATCAACAGTGCCTATGAAATTCTTAACTATATCAGCTTTTTTACGGTCGGAGAAGACGAGGTAAGAGCCTGGCCGATTCAAAAGGGCACAATTGCTCAGAAAGCAGCCGGTAAAATTCACTCAGATATAGAACGAGGTTTTATTAGAGCAGAAGTGGTTGCTTATAATGACTTTGTCGAACACGGCACTATGGCAGAAGTTAAATCAGCCGGCCTTTCAAGACTCGAAGGAAAAGAGTATATTGTTAAGGATGGAGATATTATTAACTTCAGATTTAATGTTTAACATTTTCCGGAGAATTAGCTAATGAGCCTGCAAAGGCGACTGACAAAAGGCATTTCGGTCGTCCTTGGTGTCATTGTAATTTTTATGGCACTCACTTCAATGTCATATTTTGACATTGATAGTTTTGTGACTACAGTTTTACCTAGAAACGTAAGTATTGCACGCATTTACCAAAGATTTGCCGATCAATGGAACAACACACATAAACAAGCTGAAAATGATTATTCAGACTACTCATCTATAACCTCAGAGAAATACAAAAAAGATTTAGAAAACCTTGACGGCCTTCTGCTTCGGCTTGAAAACCTGGTTAAACGAAAAGAGCGCAAACAGCAGTTATATACAATTCAGAACTTTTGCGGCAGCTTTAGCGCCCAACTTGATTCCTATTATCTTTTAAGAGCAAATCGCAACCGCATTTCTCACAAGCAGATACGTGAAAGACATAAAGCTGCTCAAGGCTTAAAATCCGAAGTAGTCAGCCTGTTAAATCGTTTTAAAAGAATGCTGCAGGATTTCAACTCAACTTTAAAAAATCCGGATTTTCAAGAATCTCTTGGTAGAACATCTTCACTGATGGAAAAAATTACCCGTATCGAAAAAGATCTGCTACTGGCAGAAAGCGAAATTGCCCTTTATTTAAGCCAGAAAGACAGCGATAATTCGGCCTCTTTTGACCCAAATTCAGGTAAGAAAGCAGCTTCGCGAGTTGAAAACCGTCTTAGAGCTATTATTTTTCTTCTGGAAAAATCCCTTAAAGAAAGCTCAACTCCCCTTCATAAAAGAGTCATCAGCAAAGTCAAAGGTAGAATACTGGACTTTCATCGATCATTTCAAAACCTGCGCAATATACTGGAGGCACCGGCAGGCGATTTAATGGAAATTGAAGACAAACTTAAAAACAAATTAACAAAGCTCGAAACTCTCAGTCAGAAAGCTGTAAGCAAAGCAAATGAAGAATCAGAATTTTACTGGAAGCAGATTTTTGCCATATCAGATAAAATAAAAAGCCATGCCGCCAGCAATCATAAACTTATTCTTGCATTTCTCGTACTCGTTCTTCTCGCAGGAATTTATCTCAATATTTCAATTCCGGCTAAAATTGGCGGACCATTAAAAGAACTTAACCGCCAGATCGAAAATTTCAAACTCGGGGACCATATTTCGCTGATCAGCAAAAGTAATACCGAAGAAATTGATTCTCTGGCCCGTGCATTTCAAATGATGAGCGAAAAACTCAACAAACAGGCTGATGTCAATCGCAGTTATCTTGAATCGATTCACAGTCTTGCCCAGGTTTATCGCGATCTTCACCAAATGAAAGCCAGTAAGGTCAACCCCCAGGAAAGACTGGAAAAAGCGGTCGATTTTATATTGGATCAGCTGATCACCAAGTGCCCTCATATTGATTTATTAAAAGTCATGGTAAAAAAAGAAAAAATAATTAACCCTGAAAAACAGGATAAACTTATTTACTATAAAAGACTTGGTGACCCTGAATTTTCTGAAAATTTCTGCAAAAGCCCCGAATTTATACCTTATTGTAGATCGGTTGGCTGGAACCCCGATGATTCTTCGCAATCAGACGAAGAAATTATCCCCTTTGATGAAGGACTGACCGGATATTTTTATGATGACAGCACAGGTATAAAAACCGCCAGCGACGAAAACAGTTTTTATCAGGCGGTCTATTCACCCGTAAAGCTAAATGATTTACCGACCCTGACCAAACGAAAATATGAAAAAGCCTTATCAGGCAGCCTTTTTACCGAACCTTTGAATCTGCCAGTTCAAGATGTCGAAGAAGATCAAAAGCAGCTGGGAATGCTATTTATTTATTTTGTTGACCCAGAGGTAAAACTTTCCTGGCAGGATATTTTCTTTATTCAAATTATTGCCAGCCAGCTTGCTTCTATTATAGAAACCGACAATTTGCTTTACGAACGCGATATTAAACGAATTCTCGATGATCAGCTCGATATGGCCAAGGAAATTCAAGAAAACCTGTTACCTCAAAGCATACCCAAGGTAACTAATCTTAAAATTTCCAAAATCTGTAAATCTGCAGCAGAAGTAGGCGGAGATTTTTATGACTTTTTTGTTCTCGACAAAAACCGTTTTGGAGTTGTTATAGCAGACGCCTCAGGCAAAAATGTTCCTGCAGCAATTATTATGACCGTTTTTAAAACAACTCTCTCCACCATGCAGCTCGAAAAGCTAAACCCGGCGCAGGTTTTAAACAGAGCGAACCAGGTAATTGCCAGAAATATTACCCCCGATCGATTCATAACGGCAATGTACGTTATAATTAATTCAGAGACTGGTGAAGTTGAACTTTCAAGTGCAGGCCATAACCCGGCCTTTGTTGTCTCAGGAAGAGGCATGGAGCTTTCATTACATGAGAAAAATGTAAGCTGTATGCCACTTGGTATCCTTGACAATTATGAGTATGAAAATATAAAGTTCAAAATGAAAAGCAATGATATGTTATTCCTATATACAGATGGAGTAACAGAAGCGCGTAACGCAGACGAAGAAGAATTTGGCACAGGCCTTCTCAAGAAGTTTCTTGCCAGGCCGAGACCTTCCAACCCGGCTAAAGCCCTTGAAGAGGTTCTTAAAAAGTTCAGCGAGAACGCAGATCAGCACGACGACATAACTGCGGTTTCAATTGAATTTAAAGGAAAAAATAATGGAAAGTAAAATCGAAATACAGGCCCGAAATTTCTGGGATAAAACCTGGTCTCGATTCCTCAAATATCATGGAATGATTGCCCCTTCGGCAAAGCTGGTTCAGCATTTATTCAACTATGTACCACGCAAAGGAACAATACTTGACCTTGGCTGCGGAGAGGGACGAAACAGCCTCTATCTAAGCCAGGTTGGCTACAATATTATCGGTCTGGATTTTTCTCTTAAAGCTGTAAAAGTAATGAACAATAACTTTTTTGAAGAAAGCCTTAAAGGCCATGCAATTAATGCCGATGCCCGCAATCTTCCATTAAGAAATTCTTCAATTGATGGTATTCTTGCCCATCATCTGCTTGACCATCTTGATAAAGCCGGGCTTGAGTCTGCGTTTAAAGAAGTCTATCGAATCTTAAAACCCGAAGGTGTAATGCTTTTTACCATGGATTCTTTCTCGGAAAGTTTAAATGAGCCCGGTGCTGTAAGCAAAGACGATGGCTCGATCGTGTTTTTAAAAGGCACACAAAAAGGTATGCTGGTAAGACCCTTTAAACCTGATGAACTTGCGGTTCTTCCGGCAAATGGCTGGGAAATAATAAAAGACGAGCTTACACCCAGTAACAGCAAGATAATGTTAATAAAAAAAGAAGAGAAAAATCCGGTAATATAAAATTATGTATCTGCTGTTCTGGCAGTTTTGCTTGGAGCTGCTGTAACCTGATTTCTACCATGTTCCTTTGACCAGTAAAGTGAAACATCAGCTGCTTTAATAAGCGAATCCATATCATCTGCACTATCGGGAAAAACAGAAACACCAAAACTGGCAGTAATTTTTAAAACCACTCCATCAACTTCAAGATGATCATCCTGAATTGATTTTCTTACTCTTTCTGCTACAGCAACCGCTCCTGTAATATCGGTTTCCGGCAGAACCAGGGCAAATTCTTCACCACCGTATCTTACAGGCAAGTCATGAGTTCTTAATGCTCTTCGCAAAATTGCCGCCACATGTATAAGAACTTCATCGCCTGCCTGGTGTCCATAATTATCGTTTAAACTCTTGAAATGATCAATGTCTACCATTATTAACGCCAGGCTACGCTTAAATCGTGCAGCACGCTTGATCTCATCATGAAGCCGCTGTTTGAAATATTTATGAAGATAAAGCTTGGTCATGCCATCGGTAATTGCCTGCTCATAAAGCTGAGCATTTTTAACCGCAGCACCAAGTTGTACTGCAAAAACTTTGATCAATTTAAGATCGCGGGCAGTAAAACCACCGCCTTCAGGATTACCGCACAAATGAACAAGCCCGAGGAATTCTCCCTGGTGCAGTATTGGAACAACTACAAAGGCATGTCCGAATACTTTTTCATCTGAACGCATCAAAGAAAAAGGGTCGTCTTTATCTTTTTCGAAGCTGAAATAATCTTTTTGTTTAAATGCATGGGCTAATACAGCTGAATCACCCATGCCCAGGTTATCAGGTAAATCATTTGCTCGGCCGAGATGGCTGGTGAGATTAAATAATTTCTGCTCTTCATCATAAAGCCAGGCTGACCCACGTTCTATTTCCGTAATTTCAGAGATAGCGCTCATCGCCATATCTAAAAGTGCCTGAATTTGAATCTCGGATGATATCATCTGGGAAGCCTGATAAAGGATACTCACTTCCTGAATTTTTTCATCGAGTCTGGAATTGGCTTCACGCAGCTCTGCTAAAAGTAGATAATTATTGATTGCAACGGCAATATTACGGGAAAGAGTAGTAAGAAAACTCATCTCTCTGTCGTTGAGAGCTACACTCTTAAGTTTATGACCAACAACCAGAAAACCTATCAGCTTGTCTCGAACTTTTAAAATACTCAGGCTGTCGAGATCATCTTTAGAAAAATCTTCGAGAATATTTTTTAGATAGGGAAATTCCTCAATTTTAAAAGTCAGGTCTTTAGAAACTTTTTCAAGCTCGTCAACTTCTTGCTGGCTTACTTCATAATCAGCCTTCTTTAGCGCGAGTTTCCAGGAACATTTTAAGGTTACATTTTCATTATTATTCTTAAAAAGAAAAATTCCCCCTTTTCGAACACCCAGTGTTCCAAGGAGGAGGTGAAGAAGCGACTTTAGTTGCGCTTCAAAACTGGTGACTCTGCAAAGCTCATCACCAATATCGCTCAATGCTTCTAGAACGTACTCATACCGCAGCACCTGTTGCTGCATTTTCTGTTCTAAAGCAGACAACTGTTCTGACATAGCGGTTACTAACCCTTAAATTTGTTAACAGCCTCTTGTTCCGTATCAAAAGCTTCAGCAAATTGCAACAAACCCATCATTTCAAAGGTTTTTTTATTGGTAGGCGTTAAATTAGTAAAAGCCAGAGAGCCTTCACACTCTTCAATAGCCTCAATGACACCAATAAGAATTGAAATTCCGATACTATTTATCAACGGAGACTGCTCAAGATTGATTACAATTTTATTAATATCTTTTTCAAGATGTTCAGAGCAAATTTCATCAACCTGCTCAGCTCCCAGATCATTCAAGTATCCATTGGTACGAATGATTAATACAGAACCATCGACCTGATGCGTTAGAGAAAATTCTTCTGACATAACTGATGTTTAAGCTCCCTGGAGACTTAAAATTCTTCCTGTAATATCTTCTGTTACTTTCGGGAAGGAATTTCCAATTATACGTTATCACAAATGTTTAACTTTAACAACAAACAAATTATCTTGATTTTTCTTCAACTTTAAATATATATCGTGCACATGTATACATATAACAAGCAAATAATGGTTCGTTGGGCAAGTTTTGTCTTGTTTGCTCTGGCGACCTTAATTATATACGGTTTGGTTACTTCAAGCCACCCGGATGGTATAAGTCAGGCCGTTTTAAAAAATACTCTTACCAGCGCAGCTGTTTATGCCGATTTTCTTCCTCCGTACATCTGGCTGATCATTTATGCAGGAATATTCTTGCTACTACTGATGGGTGTACCTACCATTCTTCTATTTACACCCCTGTTTCTAACTCAAGGATTTGTAATTGCTTTCTTTACAGTTATTATAGCACAACTCAATGCATCAATTATTGCAACTTTTCTTGCAGATAAACGTAACTGGAGCAAAAATATTCCAGACAAACTAAAAGCAAAAATATCTAATTTAAAGACACCTCAACCTGCTTTTGAATTTTGGGCCAGGCTTTATAATGCTTACCCGTTAAGAACAATTGACTTGTTATCTGCAGCCCGACACGGAATTCATCCGTTATTTAAAATTTCCGTATTAACCGCTCTGGTTTTAAGAAATCTTTTGCCTTCAATCTGGGTAGCTTCTTTAATAAACCTTCTGGTAAATTATTCGCCCAACCCGGCACAAGATTCGGCAACTTTCTTATTATGGTCATCAATTTTAATGGTTTATATTATTTTGCCAAAAATTCCCGAGTTAGTTATCTGCAATAAAGAGGTTAGAATTTTTCTGGAACAAGTTGAAACCTGGAATCTTGAAAACAAAACTTCAAACCCCGAAGATAAAGCGAAAAAACAAACAAATAAGGCTGATACCCAGAACCTCAACCTTGAAACTCAAAGCTGAATCTCTTATTTTAATCCCAAGTCCCGACTCCGACAGCATACCAGGAATTCTCTTATTTTTATCAGCAATTCTCGGTGAACCGTTATTAGCTAGTTTTCAAAAGTTCTGGTTTTATTTCTTTCAGTCAAATATCGAATTTTCACCACGGAGAGCACAGAGTGCACCGAGACGATTTTTTAATCTTTTTCAGCCGTGGATTGTCCTTTGGACAATCAGCCGGCGGCTTCACCGTCCGGCTTTCCGTCTATCAATAAGTATTCAGAAAAGCACTGG
>JBNJGH010000041.1:25235-26757 GCA_051747585.1 Candidatus Rifleibacteriota bacterium | reverse complement strand
CTGGCCCGGGCCGCTGCTTTTGCGATAAAATGCCAACTCTGGGTTTAAAATTTTAGTTTCGGCAGAGGGAATTTCTTTTAATTCAAATGTTGTTATGGTGCTGAAGCTTGCCACACATTTCGAGCCAATCATAATACCTGCTGCAACAATTTGTGGGTCTGCTTTGATTGCTTCATTCAGCAGCTCTGGATTATTGTAAACAATGCCCGGGCTAAGTCGGCTTTCATGAATAATTTTGTTGAAAATAGCCTTTCCTTCACGATTGGCAGCCCAATTTAGAACTATTCTTGCCTGCCTGGCATTCCAGCTCGACATAAAAAATACGAAAATTCCTGAAATTACCAGAAGAGCTGCTGCAAATATCCGATTTATGTAGGTCTTGCTTTTTGAAGCATTAAGCACTTGCTGTTTCATCATTTTAATTCCTGTTCTGTTCAATTTACTCAACTTACTTATTATTTAGCAAGAACTGTTCCTTAATATAACTTCACTAACGATTAGTAAGTTCGTTTCAGAAAAGAATTTGCCTCATACACCAAGTCTCAAAGCCAAAAAGAAAATAACCACAGAGCCCTCAGAGAATCACAGAGAATCTTTTTCAGACTGTGTTCACAATATTACTCAGTATTCAGAAAAACATTAATGTTTTTCTGAATACTGAGTAATATTGTGAAAGCCGGACGGTTAAACCGCCGGCTGATTGTCCAAAGGACAATCCGCGACTGAAAAAGATTGAAAAATCAGCTCCGAGGTCTCGGTGATCTCTGTGGTGAAAATTTGCTATTTGACAGAATTAAATAAAGCGAAAGTTGGTGCTATTACCCTGGATTCCCGATCCGGTTAAGACCGGTCGGGAATGACGGGAAAAAGAGATTGCTTCGTCGTTCTGCTTCGCATAAAGCTACGCAGAACTCCTCGCAATGACACCCCTATTGCGGTCCCTGAGCGGAGCGATGCACTGAGCGAAGTCGAAGTGTCGAAGGGGCCAGGCAACTGTTCACCTGGTGGTTTCGACTGCGCTCAACCACCAATCTACGATGACATCATTAGTGGTCTTTTTGGCGTTGTGCCTTGGTATGAAATACCTATTCGTGCTCGTAATCGTTGTTGATTTTTCTTCGATCCCGATTCTGACCCCGACCCCAACAACCGAAAAATTTTAGTGCAATTGCCCTGTTATGAGTGCAAGAGTCTTCACTTTTTGAGTGCAAAAAATTGCACTCCTGCTTAAGGCAGAATTTCGCTTTGTTAATCTCTTTTCGTGCAAAAGCTTTTTGACAAAGCTGATGGCAAAAATTGTAAATAGTTGGCATCAGCTTTGCATTTATAAAAATAAGCTGGTTTAAAAAAACAAAAAGGAGTTAAGTATTATGAAACAGTTAGGATTATTGTTGATCGCAGTTATGCTTATCAGTGTTGCGGCAGTGGCAGCTCAAGAGAGTATTGCTTCCCAGAGTGCTGGTAACGTAGAACAGGCTGCAGTTCAGACTGAGAGCGGTTCAGTCGACACTCAAGAAAATGT
>JBNJGH010000041.1:0-25135 GCA_051747585.1 Candidatus Rifleibacteriota bacterium | reverse complement strand
AGTGGCAGCTCAAGAGAGTATTGCTTCCCAGAGTGCTGGTAACGTAGAACAGGCTGCAGTTCAGACTGAGAGCGGTTCAGTCGACACTCAAGAAAATGTTGCTGACAATGAAACAGTTAAAAACACCAAGTGCGACGGCACTGGCCGCGGCTATGGTGACGGAACCAAACCACGCCCTCGTGATGGCACAGGTTTTGGTGCTAAAGCTGGCGAACGACTGCACCGAAATAAGGGTAATGGAAAAGGCCTGGGGCGCGGACAGCAGAATGGTTCAGCTCAACGACTCAGATTAAGAAAGCGAGACGGTTCTTGTGCATTTAACCGCTCTGCTCAAAATTCCGGTAATCAAAGCCGGGCGGCCTTCAAACAGGGCCGAGGCCGTGGTCGATGTGCCAGACGCGGATATGGCAGAAGAGGCTACGGGCGTAGAGATGGCAGCTGTGTAAATGAAGCGGAATCTTCAACAGCTACTGATGAGCAAAAAGACTAAGCTTAAAAGTACAGGTTAAACTAACCTGCAAAAAAGCACAGAGCTTAAAATGCTCTGTGCTTTTTTTATTAAAGTAATTCTTATCAGCTGTGGGCAAGTTCTTTATAAATGGGGCATTCTTTAATCAATTTTTCATGGGTGCCAATGGCTGCTATGCCACCATTGTCAAGAACTACAATGCGGTCGGCCATCATTGCTGTTGCCAGACGATGAGTAACAATTATGCAGCTGATACTGTTGAATTTATAGTTCAGATCTGCCCATAATTGTTGTTCATTTGCCGCATCCAGGCTTGCGGTTATGTCGTCCATGAGCAGAAGTTCAGGTTCTCCCGCAAGAGCTCTGGCAATAGAAAGACGTTGACGCTGGCCGCCTGAAAGGGTGACGCCCCTTTGCCCTACTGCTTCTGAGTAACCACTGGGAAATGCCATCACTTCATCTTCGAACTGGGCAAGCCTGGCGCATGATTTTATTAAAGATTCCGGGTTGTTGCGCCAGAAATCTATGTTCATATGAACCGTTTCGGAAAAAATAGTTGGCTCTTGCTGAATATAGCCAATTTTATCTCTAAACGAACTTTTGCTGATTTCATCGATTGATTTGTCGTTTACAAGAATTTTTCCCTCGTCAGGCTGAACCATGCCGGCAATCAGGTTTAAAAAGGTGGTTTTACCTGAGCCTATTTTACCTACAACCGCAATCTTTTCGCCTCGTTTAATACCAAAGTTGAGGTTTTTGAACTCAAATGGTTTGTGCTCATTATTTCCGGGGTCAAGGGGATTGTGTTTGAAGCAAATGTCTTTTAACTCGATGTTTCTTATCTCATCAATTGCAAAGGTGCCTTCGCTGTCGTTTTCCTGCCATTCGCGTTCTGCAGCTTGCAATTCTTCGAGCCGGTCTATTGCTACGCAAGCCTGAGTTAAAGTTACCAGCAACATTGGAATATCCATCAGCGGATAAATTATCATGCCCAGATAACTGAAGAATGCGTAATAGGTTCCCAGGGTCAGCTCTCCTTTAATAACCATCAAGCCACCAAAGATAAGCACCAGAAGTTCGCCGATGTAATTTAGAAACTCAAAAAACATCATAAACACGCCCCATAGCGAGTCTACTTTGATTTCCTGTTTAATTCGTTTTTGTAGATGATCGGAAAATAGTTTCTTTTGAGGTTTTTGAGAATTGAAAGAAGAGATTATTTTAATTCCCGAATAAGCCGCCTCAAGAAAGTCGTTTCCTTCTGACATGCCGGTCTGTAAATCTTTAAAGCTTTGTCCAAACTGGGTTTCAAGTTTTATAAAGATATAAAGCATAATCGGCATTGGTATACAGGCAAGTAGAGCCAGTTTCCAGTTGAGATACATCATGGTTGCCAGACAGAAGAATATAATACTGGCCGAATTTACTGCTCTGAAAATACCGGAGCAGCACAGCCAGGATAGACCAGGCGGCCAGGTTCGTATGTCTTCGGTAAGCCTGGTAACAAGATCGCCGGTTCTATATCTTAAAAAGAATTTGTGACCTTTAGCCAGAATTTCTCCAAAGAATTTCTCTCGAAAATATATTTCAAAGGTAATATTCATCTTTGCTCTGAAATAAGGATATATACCTGAGAAAACCGGCCCTAAACCCATTGCAAGAAGCATGAGAAGCATCTTGTTGCGCTCTGATTTCGCTGTTTTAAGACTTATTTCTCCTGCCTGAAATTTTTCGAGTCCAGAGACAAGATTATCGATGATATATTTGAAGACTATCGGAAATAGAACCGCTATAAGGGTTGATAATGCAGTAAGAGCAAGCAGAAACAGTATCATTTTTTTATGATTTTTGTACTGCTTCCATATCCATTGCAAATAATAGCGGCGGCTTTGTTTTAGTTGTTTTTGCTGTTTCATATAACCGCTCCTTCGGTTATGGCAGAGGCCTTAATCTGAACCGTTTCAGGCAGTTCGATGTCGGTAGCCTGTATTTTAACCAGTTCTCTGTAAGTGCCTTCTTGTCTTATAAGGTGATCATGGTCTCCTTGTTGGATTAATCGACCCTGAGAGAAAACCAGAATATTGTCTGCCTTGCGAATGGTTGACAATCTATGGGCTATAACCAATGATGTTCTGCCTTTCATCAATTTTTCCATCGAGGCCTGTAACTTTTTCTCGGTAATTACATCAACCGAAGAGGTTGCCTCGTCAAGTATTAGTAGTTCAGGATCTTTTATAAGTGCTCTTGTGTATGAAAGTAGCTGCCTTTCACCGTAAGAAAGATTGGAACCCCGCTCAGCCAGAAGGGTGTGATAACCATTCGGTTGTCTGGTAATAAATTCATGGGCTCCAAGCTCCTTTGAGGCTGTAATGACAGTTTCGTCGTCGATATCGGTATGAAATGCTTTGAGATTTTCCATGATTGTTCCGGGAAAAAGATAAATTTCCTGTAATACCAGCGCAATTTTCTTTCGCCAGTTTTCCAGACTGAAGTCTTTTATGTCGACTCCGTCTATTGTTATCTTTCCGCTTGCCGGATCATAAAATCGTAAAAGCAGATTTACACAGGTTGTTTTTCCCGAGCCTGAAGCCCCGACAATAGCAAGCTGCCTGCCTTTGGGAATTTTAAAGCAGACATCACTCAACACAGTTTCTTTGTCGTAGGAAAACGAAACCCTGTTGAATTCGATCTGCTTTTTCAAGCAAGCCCTCTTTTCCAGGCTGCCCTCGTCTTTTACCGATGGATTGGTGTCGAGAATGTCGAATACTCTTATGCCTGCAGCCAGTGACGATTGAAGCTGGGCAAGGGTTTCAACCAGATATTCAAGAGGGCGGAAAAATTGTCTGAGCAATTCAATGTACATTACCAGAGTTCCTACAGTCATAGTGCCCTGATATACTTTGGTGCTGCAGTAAGCAAATATCGCCATAATAGCGCCAACTTCAGTGCAAAATCTGAAGGTCGAAGAAAAAACTGTAAATTCGATAAACGAGGCTTTGCACTCAAGATCAGCTTTTTCCTTGTTATATTGATGCATTCTTTCTTTTATATCTTTTTCGCGACCATGAATTTTGATCAGCGGAACTCCCTGAATAAATTCAGTCAAATAACCGGTCAGCTGGCTGTTTTTTTCGCGAGCTCTGGTGTAGATACTTCTAATAAAAGACAAATAGAATATCATGAGAAAGCTGACGAAAAAAATAGCAAAAATGGCGAAAAGGCCTATGTAGACATCTTCGTACAGGAGTACAAAAATAGTGCCGAATATTAACATTATGCTCGCGACCAATTGGGCAGTCGATTGAGTAAAAAGCGTTTTTAACTGGTTGGCATCTGATTCTGTTCTGGTTATAAGTTTGCCCGACTGGTTTAGGTCGAAAAAACGCATGCCCTGCGAAAGTATGTGATTGAAAAGCTTTCGTTTAATTTCAGCTACAACTTCCGCTCCGAGTCTGGCCATGAGTTTTACCCTTAAATACATGGCGGATGCACCAAGTATTAAAATAAAAACAAATGCGCCGGCTAACTTCATTGCAAGGTTGAAGTCTTTTTGCGGTATGGCCGAGTCTATAACACTTCTAAGTATCATTGGGCGGGCAAGGTGTACGCCGGTTACTATAAGCATGGAAATCACTGCCATTATAAATTTGCCCAGATGGGGTTTGAAAAATGGCAGAAGTCTTTTTAATACTGATTTTTTGTTGTTTTTTTTCATAATATTGAGCTTTGTTTTGGTTATCTGGCTTGATTTGCAATAAAAAAAGCGGGTTGCCTGCGTATGACAACCCGCTTTTAATCAGCTTAAAAACTAATCGATATGAACCGAGCATACGAAGGCCGAATTTATTACATGATAATTGATAAAAACCATATTCTTCGCGCCTCCGATTTAAAAATTAATTTAACTGAAAAAGATTATATTCACAAAATATTAAAAAGTCAACAGCGAAATATATTGAGGGTACAAAAAAAGGTTGACAGTTAAACTTCTAAGATTGTAGTATTTTAGCATTATGAGCGATTGTCTTTTTTGTAAAATAGTTAATGGAGATATTCCTGCAGATATAGTCTATCGAGATGAAAATGTCGTTGCCTTTAACGATATAAATCCGCAGGCACCCGTTCATATTCTGGTTATTCCGACCGGGCATATTAGTGGTTTGACCAGTGATGAAGCCAGAGATGGTAAGATGTTGTCAGAAGTTTTTTCTGTTATTCAGAAAATAGCAGCTGAACAAGGTCTCGAAGAAGGCTTCAGAGTTGTTGCGAATTATGGTGCTGAAGGCGGTCAGACTGTTTTTCATTTGCACTTTCATGTGCTGGGAAAACGGACTATGACCTGGCCACCAGGCTGATAATAAAGAGGAATAGCCTCGTCTGATTACGATCAGGAGGGGGGGTGACATAAGATGGCAGAAGTAAAAGTACTAAGAGATGAACCTATTGAAAAAGCTTTAAAACGTTTTCAAAAGAAATGTCAGGAAGCTGGTATTATTAAGGAAATCAAACGCCGAAGAGCGTATGAAAAACCAAGTGAAAAGCAGAAAAGAAAAGCTGCTGAAGCTCGCCGTAAGCAAAGAAGGCGCAGATAATTCAGTGAGTATGTTAGTTAATTCAAACCCCATGAGAATCTTCAAGATTTTCATGGGGTTTATTATGCTTTTTGTTTTTTGTTCTTCAGCGATCAGTCCCGTTATTGCAGCAGAAAAGCAGCGGATAATGATTGTTCCGGTTCGGCAGGAAATTGATTCCGGCTTGTCTTTTTTCGTTCAACGCATGCTGAGAAAGGCCGAAAAAGAAGAATTCGACGCCGTCATTCTCGAGATCAATTCCAACGGTGGCCTGGTTACAGCAGCGCAGGAAATAAAAGATGCTTTGTTGCGCTCCAAGGTGACAACTGTGGGCTACGTGCGTGGTCGAGCTTTGTCCGCCGCAGCTTTGATTACTATTTCCTGTCATAAAATTTTTATGGAACCCGGCTGCGAAATGGGGGCTGCAACTCCGATCAAGCTAATGGGAAGCGGGGTTAAGGCCGCAGAAGAAAAATTTGTATCTGCTTTCAGAGGAGAGTTCGAATCTGCCGCCGAAGCACGTAAGCGTCCCAAGGCTCTTGCCGGTGCAATGGTAGATAAAAATCATGATACTATTCCGGGGCTGGTAGATAAAGGTAAAATTCTCACTCTTACATCTGAAACTGCCCTTGAACACGGATATTGCGATAAAATTGTCGCTTCAGTTTCCACCATCCTTCGCGTAATGGACATGGAGGGAGCGACCCTGGTAGAAGAAAAACCTACGTCGGCTGAGTGGATTGCCAGGTGGCTCACAAACCCGAATATAAGTGTAATTATTTTTACGCTTGGTTTCTGGTGCCTGGTAATTGAATTCTTTATTACCGGTTTTGGCTTTTTTGGGTGGCTTGGTGTAGTCTTTCTGGGCTTGTTTTTTGGTGGGCACCTGTTTGCCTATCTGGCCGGGCTTGAAACAATAATTTTGTTTGTTGTCGGGTTGGTTTTGATTGTTCTTGAGATTTTTGTGGTTCCCGGCTTTGGCATTACCGGGATTGGCGGAATAATTGCCATAAGTTTCAGTATTATTCTTGTTTTTGGCGGTATATATTCTGCTCTCTATGCTTTTGCGAGTATAATAACCTATTCGTTGTTATTTTTACTTGCAATCTATTATTGGGGCCCGAAAATCAGTCTTTTTAACCGTTTTATTCTTAAAGAAGAAATTTCTTCCGATGATGGATTTATTGCTGCCGACCAGAATGTTTATGATCATTTGAATGGACTTGAAGGAATAACTGTTTCCTCATGTCGCCCATCGGGTATAGTAAAAATCGGCGATGAGCGTTATGATGTAGTTTCTGATGGTGATTTTATCGAGAAGGGTCAGAGGGTTGCGGTTCGTAAAGTCATTGGAACCAAAATCGTTGTAAGACAGTTGACCGAATAGCTATAGTTTTTGTTGAGGATATAATGAAAATGAAAAATTTTACTCTTTTTTTGCTGATCCCTGTGTTGTTGTTGCTTTCCTTGCCGGCTTTTGCTCAGGCAGAAAGCGCAGAAAATGAGGTAATACCCGAGAAAATAGATAGTCCTGATTTCGCAACCGAAGAAAATAAAGAATCGAAACCCGCCTGGGGCGTAACTATCGTTGGGCTTATGCTTGGTGGTTTTCTGTTTATGTTTATCGAGATTGCCATTATTCCCGGATTTGGAATCGCTGGTATCATAGGCCTTCTAATGCTTGGTGTCGGCCTTGCCCTGGCTTTTATGAAGCTGACAATGGGTATGGCTATGGCGGCGACAGCTCTTTCTTTAATTGGGCTTGCTTTATTGATTATCTGGTTTTTTTATTTTTTCCCAGGCACCAGTATGGGCAAAAGATTTGTTCTTGAGGCAGAGTCTTCAGTCGGTGACGGTTGTATCGCTGTCGAAGATTTGCAAAAATGGGTCGGAAAAACCGGTAAAACCAAAACCATGTTGCGCCCCAGCGGAATAGTTGTAGTTGATGGTGAGCGACTCGATGTTATGTCGGATTGCGAATTTATAGACAAAGATAAGCCGGTTAAAATTATAAGGGTAAATAATGGTCGGATGATAGTAACTATAAATGAGATAGAAGAAGGGCAAGAGGAAAATTAGTCTTTATGGCTTGACTTTGTAGCTGTTTTTGTTCGATTATTAACGAATAATAGTTTAAAGCATTTTTTGATGCAGGAGGGTTTTTTTAATGCCTGGAATGATAATTTTTGGTGCCATAATTGGTATTGTCGCGTTCTTTATTTTTACCTACTTTGTTCCGGTAGGCTTGTGGTTGAGTGCTATGGCTTCTGACGTAAAGGTTAATCCACTCGACTTTATCGGTATGAGATTTAGAAGAGTTTCTCCTCATGCCATTATCAATCCGGCGATTATGGCTAAAAAGGGTGGCATTGAAATCTCTTTGCAGGCCCTTGAATCGCATTTTCTGGCAGGCGGTGATGTTTCCAAAGTTGCTTCTGCTCTTATCGCTGCCCAAAAAGCCGGCATAAATCTTTCCTTTAAACAGGCAACCGCTATCGATCTCGCCGGGCGTGATGTGCTTGACGCCGTAAAGCTGTGCGTTAAGCCCAAGGTTATTCAGACTCCTCTGGTTGCAGCCATGGCTAAAAACGGTATTCAGGTAAAGGCGATTGCCAGGGTAACGGTAAAAGCCGATATCAATAAACTGGTTGGTGGTGCTACCGAAGAAACAATTCTTGCCCGTGTAGGCGAAGGTATTGTTACTACAATTGGCTCTGCGGCTAGTCACGAAGATATTCTTGAAAATCCCGATAAAATTTCAAGAACTATTCAGGAAAAGGGACTCGATTCAAATACCGCGTTTGAAATCCTTTCTATTGATATTGCCGATGTTGATGTCGGTGAAAATATAGGTGCAAAACTGCAGATTGATCAGTCTAAAGCTGATATGCAGATTGCCCAGGCTAAAGCAGCTGAAAGAAGAGCTATGGCTGAAGCTAAAGAACAGGAAATGAAAGCTATGGAACAGGAAATGAAAGCCAAGCTGGTTGAAGCTGAAGCTCAGGTGCCTCAAGCTGTTTCCGATGCTCTTAAAGAGGGTAATATGGGTATCCTTGATTATTATACTCTCAAAAATATCAATTCAGATACAGATATGAGAAAATCTTTTTCTACTCTGGTGGAGCCACCACAGCCCAGAAGAAACAACTAAACGGGAGTTTTAAATTTTGGAATTAGTTATTATTGTTCTGGCTATTATCTTTTCGATATGGTCCGAAGTTAATAAAAAGAAAAAAGAAAAAGATCTTGATTTCGACTTTTCTGACCTTTCTAATATTGAAGACTTTGTTAAAGGAAAATCCGGGCCAACCCCCGGCAGCTCAGGCATGCACGCATCAAATGCCGGGCTAATGGGGCAAACCACCCTGGAAAAGAAGGAAAGAAAACAAAAAAAATCCAGAAAAAAGCAGAAGAAAAGAAAAAAAGAGGAAATTGATACAAGCTCTCTCGAGTTCCCTCCATTAGAAGATAATGCAAGCCTTTTACCTGCTTCATCAAAAAGAAGCTCCTCCTTTTCTGACGCTGATGACAATAACTTTGCCTTTAATCGTAAAACTTTGATTCAGGCTTTTATTCTTTCCGAAGCCATGCATCGTTATGATATAGACCGCATTTATGAGCGTGTTCCTGACGTTCGTCAGGATGATGAATAGAATAAAAGCCTTATGAGTTTTTTTATATTTAGAAGCGCTGCCAGGTTTCTTGGCAGCGTCTTTTTCCCTTTTTTTACCATTCTTGGTGAGAATGAGATAACCGGCTCAGAGGCTGATGTTATAATTACAAGAAACCGGGGCTTGATTTCTCTGCTGAATGCTTTCAGATTTTTTTCAACTCCATTTGTTGTTGTTGTAAGGAAAAAACATTCCCAGGGGTTTATCTGGAAGCTTATGCAATGGGCCGGTATCGATATTTGTCTGCTAAATGACGAAGCAGGGGCTCAGGAGATTTTCTCCCTGATTGAGAACGATTTTTCCCGTAAATTGCCGGTGTTGTTTATGATAGATGAGTCTAATCGTGCAACAGATGATGACGTGGTCAAGCTTTTTCCCGAGCATCGCTGCTTGTTTTTCGCTGTATCCGGCTGTAAAGATTGCTGGTCTCTGGGCTTTATTCCTGTTGTTCGGGATATGAAGGCTTTTTGTGGCTGTCTTCCCCTTTTCCCCGGCACAGAGCTACACTCCAGAGGTGTTGAAAGTCTTGAAATAATGGAGAATATTCTCGAATCATCGGCAGAGTTCGAAACTCCTTCCTTTTTTCCAAAACCCAATGACAAATTCTACCAGGCAGGCAATTTCTAAAAGCCTTGAAACGGTTATTATAAACAAATAGAGAATAACTGGTAAATGAGGTTGACTTGTTGCAGGAACTTGGCTTAAAATCACCATGCGTTACAGATGACTGGTAAATTTTAGCCAGGACATCAATACTCAACGAGGAGTGCGATTGTGACAAATAAAAGATATGCAATGATGGATGGGAACGAAGCCACCGCGCTGACTGCACACAAGACTAACGAGGTAATTGCGATTTATCCGATTACCCCTTCAAGTAACATGGGTGAACATGCAGATGCATGGTCAGCAGCTGGTCAAACCAATGTCTGGGGTACAGTCCCACATGTTTGTGAAATGCAATCAGAAGGCGGAGCCTCTGGCGCAATTCACGGATCTGCTACAACTGGTGCTTTAACCACTACTTTTACCGCCTCTCAGGGACTTTTGTTGATGATCCCTAATATGTATAAAATAGCAGGGGAATTAACTCCCACTGTATTTCATGTCTCTGCCAGGTCAGTAGCCTGTCAGGCTCTGTCTATTTTCTGTGATCACAGTGATGTAATGGCAGCACGTCAGACTGGCTTTGGACTTCTTGCTTCCGGATCAGTTCAGGAAGCCCATGATATGGCGCTGATAGCTCAGGCCGCCAGTCTTGAGAGCCGCGTTCCTTTCGTTCACTTCTTTGATGGTTTCAGGACTTCTCATGAAGTTAGAAAAATTGAATTGCTTTGCGATGAAACTGTTAAGGCAATGATGGATGATGAATTGATTGCGGAAAATCGTATGCGTGGTATGAGTCCAGATCACCCGGTAGTTCGTGGTACTGCCCAGAATCCTGACGTATTCTTCCAGGGGCGCGAAACCGTAAATAATTATTATGATGCTGCTCCGGCTATAGTTACCAAAGCAATGAAAAAATTTGGCGAACTTACCGGTCGTAATTATAAGCTTTTTGACTATGTCGGTGCTTCCGATGCCGAAAAAATCATTGTCATCATGGGCAGCGGTGCCGAAACCGTTCACGAAGTTGTTGAATATCTAAACAAAAAAGGCGAAAAAGTTGGCCTGATCAAAGTAAGACTTTATCGCCCACTTAGCGCTAAAGACCTGGTTCAGGCTATGCCGAAAACAGTTAAATCTATTGCTGTTCTTGATCGAACCAAAGAACCTGGCTCTGCCGGCGAACCTCTTTATCTCGACGTTAGAAACAGCGTAGGCGAAGCTCTGGAAAACGATGAAGCTCCTTTCACCAATTGGCCAAAGATCGTTGGCGGCCGCTATGGTCTCGGTTCCAAAGACTTCACTCCTAACCAGGTTATTGCCGTTTTTGATAATTTAAGCAAAGATAAACCAAAGAACCATTTCACTGTTGGTATCGATGATGATATGGCCAATACCAGTCTTGATCTTGGTGACATCGTTGAAACCAGTGATCCAGACACTTTCTCTGCAATGTTTTATGGCCTGGGCTCTGATGGAACAGTTGGTGCCAATAAAGATGCTATCAAAATTATTGGTGAAAAGACTGAGAACAACGCTCAGGGCTATTTTGTTTATGATTCCAAAAAATCAGGCAGCATGACCATATCTCATCTGAGATTCGGCAAAAAGCCTCTCAGATGCCCTTATCTCGTTTCTCATGCTAACTATATAGCTTGTCATAACTACAGTTTCCTGGAAAAATATGACATGCTCAAGAGTCTCAAAAATGGTGGAGCATTCCTGCTTGAAACTCATTTCAGCAAAGACGAAATCTGGGACAAATTACCTAAAACTACCCAGAAGCGTATAATCGATAAAAAAGCACGTTTCTTTGTTGTTGATGCCATAAACCTGGCCGAGTCTATCGGGCTTGGTAATCGTATCAATATGATTATGCAGACTTGCTTTTTCGAAATTTCAAATATCCTTCCCCGCGAAGATTATATCCAGTATCTCAAAGATGCGGTCAAGAAAACCTATGGTAAAAAAGGCGACGAAATCGTAAAAATGAACTGGGCCGCCATCGACAAGGCTCTTGAAAGCCTCATCGAAGTTGAAGTGCCCGATAAGGTTACTGCAACTGAAGATCTTAAACCTGCTATGAACCTTAAAGATGCTCCTGACTTCGTTAAAGAAGTGCTCGAGCCAATTCTTGCCGGTCGCGGTGATGATATAAAAGTTAGTCAGATGCCTGAAGATGGAAGTTTCCCAACCGGAACTACCCAGTATGAAAAGAGAAACGTCGGTATAAGAATGCCGGTATGGGATACAGAAGCCTGTATTCAGTGCGGAATGTGCTCAATGGTATGCCCTCATGCTGCTATTAGAACCAAAATTTATGACCCCAAACTGGCTGAAAAAGCTCCGGAAACTTTCAAATCCTGCAAAATGATGGGTAAACAGGATATGGCCTTTACGGTTCAGGTTGCCCCCGAAGACTGTACCGGCTGTGGTGCTTGTGTGAGCATCTGCCCGGCTCATCAGAAAGATTCTGAAGGCAAAAAGCTTGAAACCAAAGCCATCAATATGAAGCTTAAAGATGAAGATATGCGGCAGAAAGAAGCTGAAAACTGGGATTTCTTCCTTAATCAGATTCCTGATCCAGACCGCTCTCTCATTAATCTTAATACCATCAAGGGCAGCCAGTATGTTAAACCTCTGCTTGAGTTCTCGGGAGCTTGTGCAGGTTGTGGTGAAACCGCTTATATTAAACTGGTAACTCAGATTTGTGGTGACAGACTTCTTATTGCAAATGCTACAGGTTGTTCTTCAATCTATGGCGGGAACCTGCCCACCACTCCGTATTGCAAACGTGAAGACGGCCGCGGTCCTGCCTGGTCTAACAGCTTGTTCGAAGACAATGCTGAATTCGGTATGGGTATGAGACTGGCTTCTGACAAGCTTATGGAAGAAGCAGCAGAACTTCTGGCCAAGGCTGAAAATTGTGAATGCGATTGTTCCTGTGACATGAAGGATGTGGCTCAGAAGATTCTTGCCAATCCTCAGAAAAATCAGGATGAAATTGAACAGCAGCGTGCCAACGTCGAAGAGCTCAAAGATAAAATCAAAGATTGCAAAGATGATATCTGTAAGCGTCTTTACAAAATGGCTCAGTATCTGGTTAAACGTTCTGTATGGATCGTTGGCGGCGACGGATGGGCCTATGATATCGGTTATGGCGGATTAGACCATGTTCTGGCCTCAGGCAAGAACGTAAAAGTTCTGGTTCTAGATACCGAAGTTTATTCTAACACCGGTGGCCAGATGAGTAAGGCAACTCCTCTCGGAGCTGTTGCTAAATTTGCTGCCGGCGGTAAGCCAATGCCCAAAAAAGATCTTGGTCTAATATCCATGACCTACGGCAACATTTATGTAGCCAAAGTCAGTATTGGTGCAAATCCGGCTCATACTCTCAAAGCAATGATAGAAGCTGAAAACTATGATGGCCCCGCTATCGTTATAGCATACAGCCATTGTATTGCACATGGTATCGATATGGGTGCCGGACTTCAGGAACAGAAGAATGCAGTTAATTCTGGTCACTGGCCACTGTATAGATTTAATCCTGATAATATTGCTGAAGGTAAAAATCCGCTCAGCCTTGACTCTAAAGAACCTTCAATGAGTCTCGAAGACTATGTGTATGGAGAAAATCGTTATAGAATGCTGTTGAAAGCTAACCCTGAAGCCTCTAAAAAGCTTATTGAGCTTGGACAGAAAGATGTTAAACTAAGAAATAGCATTTATAAGCAGATTGCTGATATGAAATTCAATTCCTGAGTATCAGCTGATTAAACAAATAAAAGGCCGCCCTTTTTGGGGCGGCCTTTTTTGCATCTGTAATTTTCTTGTTTTTCCTGCTAGAATTTAGTTAAGAAGGCAAAATAGTGAAGCAAAGATTTAAAAGAAAATTTGGTTTTACTTTTTGTTCAGGGCTTTATGTTCTGGGCTTGATTGTCTTTTTTTACAATTTCCGCTCTTATCAGGAAAATCTGGTATTGGAGTTTACTGATAAAGGGCTTAAAACAGCCGCTTTGAGTATACCCCACCTTTTGCCCGAAGATTTTCAGGACAGGGTGCTAAATAAAAACAGTATTTCTTTCAGCGAAGAAATGAAAATCAGGGACAAGCTTGGCAGCTACACTGCTCGTATTAATCTGCCCTTTGTCTACACTGTCGTTGAAAAAAATGGAAAATTTTTCTTCAGTGCTTCTAATGTAAGTAAAAAAGAAGCTCAGCGAAAGAAACGCTGGTATTTATATCCTTATAAAACTATTCCCGATGAATTTGTTGCAGCCTATAGAATGCAAAAGCCTGTTTTTGCAACTTATACTGATCAATTTGGTGTTTTCAGATCCTGTGCGATTCCGATGTTTTCGCCTGGAGGAAGAGTATATCTGGCCTGCGCCGATTCTGACAATGCTACGATTCAGTCCCGCCTTCGGGAAGCACATGATCTTGCTTTTTATATAACCCTGTTTTTTGCTTTGCTTGGAGTGCCGTTCATCTTTGTGGGCTTTTTCTATCTTATGCGAATTGATCAGTGGAATGAAGATCTGGTTGATTACAAAGATAATCTTGAAATTGAGGTGGCTAATCGAACCCTTGAGCTTGAAAAGGCTCGAGATGACTTGATTCACAGTCGCGAACAGCTTTTGATGGCCTTGCAAACTGGTAAAATTGCTGTGTTTAAGTGGAATCTGGCCGCTGAGCTGATAGATTTTACCCAGAACCTGACTTCAGGTATAGATAATTTTGAAACTCCGAGACTGTCTTCCAGAGAATTTAAAAACAAAATTCACCAAAGTGATCGTAAACATGTTTTCAGTAAGCTTGCCAGCTATGTCAGCGGGCATCTTGATGAACTCAATGTAAGTTTTCGTTTTAAGTTTGAAGAAGAAAGTTATCGATGGCTTCATCTTATCGGAAAAATTGTCGAGCGCAGTTCTACCGGAATCGGACAGATAATAGTCGGTATTGTTGAAGATATAACCGAGTTGAAAAATAGAGAGACCACCATGCAGCAGTCTCAGAAGCTCGAGGCTGTCGGTCAGCTTGCCGGAGGTATCGCCCATGATTTCAATAACATGCTTCAGGCTATTATAGGCTATGCAGAAATGGTAAAAATGAGCCTGTCAGAAGATGATGACAATCAAGATTGTATTAATTCATTGATTGAAGCGGCAAATAAATCACAGACTCTTGTCAGTCAATTGCTTACTTTCAGCCGCATGAGTCGCGAAATAAAAGAAACTCTTGATGTTAATCTAATGCTTGATGAATATATTACCATGCTCGAACGATTGCTTGGTGAACAAATAGAGATTGTTACCGAGTTTTGTTCTGATCTGCCCTATGTAGTTGCAGATTCCGGGCAGCTCGAGCAGGTTATAATCAATTTGTGTGTCAATGCTCGCGATGCAATGGAGGGTAAGGGGCGAATAATAATAAAAACGCAGGAATCTAAACTCAACGAAAGTTTTTGTATTGAAAATCCCTGGGCAAAACCGGGGCATTTCGTTAAAATTATAGTTAAAGATAATGGCCCGGGAATTTCTCCTAAAGAGTTAAAAAAAATATTTGAGCCATTTTATACCACTAAAGAAGTTGGCAAAGGCACTGGACTGGGACTTGCCATAGTATACGGTGTTATTCAAAAGCACAATGGTCTTATAAATCTCAAATCAGAGCTGGGTGAGGGGGCTGAGTTCGAAGTTTATCTGCCTGCCAGTGATGTATTGAGAGAAATTAAATCTCGAACTTCTATTGAGGTCGATGAAAGTCTCGAGGGTGATGAAACAATTTTACTGGCCGAAGATTCTGAACTGGTAAGAAACTTTGCCGGTCGTATGCTTCGAAAGGCTGGTTATAATGTAATCTTTGCCGTTAACGGCAAAGAGGCAGTCGAACAATATAAGCGCTATAAAAATGAAATCGATATTCTGGTTTTTGATATAATAATGCCTGAAATGACGGGCAGAAGTGCCTACGAAAAAATTAAAGAACTCGGTGGCGAACTTCCTGTTGTCTTCTGCAGCGGCTACCATGAAGAAATTTTAGATTCAGGCTTTTATGCAGACTTTTATGGACGTTTCCTGCCTAAGCCTTATAAAACTATCGATTTGTTGCGTAATATTCGCAAGCTTTTAGAAGAGCAGAAAGTCAGACCCTATGAAAACTGAATTGGATATTCAGGGAAAAATAATCAGATAAAGAACTCGATACCGGTTATTTTTACCTGAGATTGGGCCCCTATTCTTCTAATGATGTTTGCGGCAAGAAAATTACCTATTTTTACACAGCTTTCCAGGCTGAGGCCTTTGTGTAAGCCATAAAAGAAGCCGGCCTGAAAATTGTCACCCGCGCCATTAGTGTCGCGAACGTCTTCGACCTTATAGCCGCAAACGCAGATTTCTTCGTTTGGTGTGATTGCCAACGCGCCCGAAGCACCCATTTTTACCACTGCCAGGTCTGTATATTCCAAAAGCTTGCGGTAGTTTTTCCCCCCGCAGAGTGTTTGGGCTTCGTCTTCATTGGCAAAAAGCAGGTCTATTTTTTGTTTTAGAAAAGCTTCGATTTGTTCCCGACTTGATTCAATTACAAAACTGTCTCCCAGGTCAAAAGAAATTTTTGTGCCGTGCTTGCGGGCAATCTCGGCTGCATGTCTGGTGGCAAAATTGATTGGATTGTCGCCGCGAAATTCGTAGGCTGAAAAGTGAAGAAACTCAGAATCTTTTACCAGACTGTGAAGAATTTCGTATTCATACAGTTGCTTGGCTACACCGAAGTCAAGGCCAAATGTTCTTTGCCCGTCCGGGCTGATAAGGGTATAGCATAAGCCCGAATTACCCCTTTTTATTGAGACATAGGTATCAATGTCGTTCTCACGCAGGTTGTTGATATAGCCATAGCCATAGTCATCGCTACCGACGCAGCCTATAAATGCGCACCTCAGCCCCAGATTCCCGGCTCCGTAAATTACATTAGTCGGAGATCCGCCGGGGGCAATGCTTTGTTCGTGGGTTGCAACAATTTTTTCCAACTTACTCTGGTTTTCATCGTTGAGTTCGATGCTGTTACCTTTGGGCAACTCGAGGCGGCCAAGCAGTTCATCGTCAACCTCAATGATGATATCGGTAAGAGCATCTGAAATAGCGGTAATCTGGTATTTTCGATCGGTAGCTGTCATATTTTGATTCCTGAAGAAATGATATGTAGCAAAGACTAATCATTGCTTTGGTTCTTGTCAATTCAATTCTTTAAAAATACGGAAAGACTTAAGTAAGAGTTTTCATTATAATGAAATTGCGAAAGTTTGACTGAAAAATTAAGAATAACATGTTATAACATGTACTCCTGCATAATTTAAGGATAAAAGGAGACAACTAAATGTTCAAGTCAGCAGCAGAAGCAGTTAAATTTATCAGAGAAAATAAAATAGTTAATATTGATTTCAAAGCATGTGATTTGTTCGGTAAATGGCGGCATTTAACCACTCCATCCAGACATGTGACCGAAACCGTTCTTAAAGAAGGTTTTGGTTTCGATGGCTCGAGCTATGGCTTTCGAGCAGTTGATAAAAGCGATATGGTTCTAATTCCCGATATGAGTACGGGTTTTGTTGACCCATACTGGCAGCAGCCAACCATTGCTTTTGTATGTAATATTCATGAAACCGAAGGAAACGAACCCAGATTTGAACAAGACCCGAGATTCGTATGTGATAAAGCAGAGCAAAGCCTCAAAGATCTTGGCGTCGGCGATGAACTTTTGCTGGGACCTGAATTTGAGTTTTATCTTTTTGACGAAGTTTCGTTTACAGATAAAATGAATGCAGCTTCATATATGGTTAATTCTTTTCAGGCTCATTGGAACACCGGCAGTGTTGAAGATGGCAACGGTGGATTTCCCATGCCGCTGAAAGGTGGTTACCATGGCGAGCAACCCGCTGACAGATTTGCCTCCTTCCGAAGTCAGCTTTGCGAAGATCTTTTTGATATGGGAATCGGCGTAAAATACCATCACCACGAAGTTGGTGGCCCCGGTCAGGTAGAAATCGAAACAGAATTCGGCACCGCCAGAAGTATGGCCGATAAAACCATGCAGATAAAATATGCAGTCAGAAATTTTGCTGCATTAAATGGTTTGAGTGCCACCTTCATGCCCAAGCCAATGTTTGCTGCTCCAGGCAATGGCTTTCATGTGCATTTCAAACTGATGAACAATAACAAGCCGGTTTTTTCTGACCCGACTGGTTATGCCGGTATGAGCAAGACTGCTATGCATTTTATGACCGGAATACTTGTCCATGCTCGTGCCTTGTCTGCATTTACCAATCCTTCGACTAATTCTTATAAACGACTTGTACCCGGCTATGAAGCTCCGGTTTCTGTGGTAATGGCAACTTCAAATCGTTCTGCTGCTATTAGAGTACCCGGCTATGTTAAAGAACCCGGTGACAAAAGATTTGAATACAGAGCCGGCGATGCTACCGCCAACCCATATCTCATGTTCGCGGCAATGGTTATGGCCGGTGTTGATGGCATCAAACGAAAACTCGAGCCCGAAACCGAAAATGTCGGCCCTCTCGATGGTAATATTTTTGAACTGCCTGCCGAAGAAAAAGCAAAAATCAAATCTTTGCCACGTAATTTGGTAGAAGCTCTTGAGGCTCTTGAAGCCGATAACGAGTTTCTTAAATGTGACAATGTGTTTTCTGAAGGTCTTATAAAAACCTGGATCAAAAGAAAGCTTGAAGAAGAAGCCAGACCTGTAATGCTTAGACCTCATCCTTATGAATTTGAACTTTCATTTGGTTGCTGAAGATATAGAAAGGTATTGAATGTTTGCGGCAGACGCCAAAATACTCTGTAGTGACAAACAGGTAGCTATTTCCGAAATCAGAGAAGAAGGCATGGTTTCGGGTGCCTCGGGCTGGGGTAATACAAGCGTTACAAGAGTCAAAGATGTTTTTGTGAATTATGATCACAGAATACCTTTGTTTAAAATTACAACTGCTCGGGGGGCAACTATTCGTTGTACCCCCGATCAGTTGTGTTTTGGCCGCATTAATCCCTTGCTGAGGCATTATACTCTTTATCTGCATGAACGATCGTCTCTCGGGTTCCGCGTCGGGGTTTCTTCTGATCTGATGCGTGATCTTATTGCTATGCAGAACCTTCAGCAGGATCTGTTCAATCAGCCGGATTTGATCGATAGAATCTGGATTATAGAAACAACTGCCAATCTACCTAATTCTACCTTTATGGAAAACTATGCCGTTTTTAAATACGGTTTACCAAATGTCTGTTTTTCTTCAAGACAGCCTGATTCAGATCTTTCAGATGAAATGATTCGCGAGTTGTTTAACAATATTGATACCCCCTCTCGTGCGCAAAAACTGCTGATTGACTGGCATATGTTTATAGAACATCCGCATATTACTATGAGACTTTCAAGCAGTAATAATCCGGTTTCCAATGCAATTCAGTTTATTCTTTTCGGTGGCAATGAAATGCGTAAACGGGCGGGTAGATATTCGCATCTGATTCAAATTGATGGTTCTATTGAGCAAAACCATGCCGAGCATAAGAATTTTAAGCGAAAACAGGGCAAACATGGCTTGTGGTATCTGGAAATAACCCGAGATGATCTTGAAGAGGCCGAGTTGTTTGTTAAGACTCTTTCTCATCTCGACAGCCTCGAGGTAGTTAAAAAGATACAGCTTTCGCGTAGAGCTCCCTTTTATATTCTACCTGCATCTCATTTGAAACCTGGTATGCTGGTTCCTGTTTTAAATAAAAAAGGCATCATCGAAGAAGATTCGGTGGCAACAGTAGAAATTGAAGATTACAAGGGAGCTTTATATAATTTGCAGACTCGTGAACTATATAATTTTATTGTTGGGCAATGGGTGGTTATGTGTTACGATGCAGCCGAAGAAATTTAAAGGGAATGCCAGTGTTTAACAGTATTGAAGATAGTTTAACTCAGCTTAACGAAAGCCAGTTGATGGCGGTAAAAAATACCAACGGCCCCCTGCTGGTTGTTGCCGGTGCTGGTTCGGGTAAAACGCGAATGCTCACAGTGCGTATTGCCTATCTGGTTGAACAGTGCGACGTGGCACCCGAAAGTATTCTTGCTGTTACTTTTACCAACAAAGCGGCCCGAGAGATGCGCGAAAGAGTCGAAGAAATGGTCGAGGGAGCGCACAAAATTACTTTAACCACTTTTCACTCGTTTTGCTGTCTGCTTCTGCGACGTTGGCACAAATATGCCGGATTTGAAGACGGCTTTACCATTTATGATGAAACTGATAGCCAGAGGTTAATGAAGCAGATTCTTAAAAACAGAAAAATCGATCCGAAGAAATTTTCGCCAAAAAATATGCTTTCTTTGATTTCTCAGGCAAAAAATGAGCTCGTGGGTCCCGAGGGTTATGCAGAATTTGCCGGCGGAGGCTCTGCATTGGCAGACAAGGTCTCTCAAGTATACGAAGACTACCAGAGGGCTCTTACAAAAAATCAGGCCGCCGATTTTGATGATCTGATTTTTAAGGCATTTACGATGCTGAATGAAAACCCTGAGCTGCTTAATCGCCTTCAGGATCAGTATAAATATTTTCTTGTAGATGAATACCAGGATACGAACCATGCACAATACCGCCTTGTTTCTCTTTTGTCGGGCAAGTCGGGCAATCTGTGTGTGGTCGGCGACGAAGATCAGTCTATTTACAGCTGGCGTGGTGCCACAATTCGCAATATACAAGACTTTGAAAAAGATTTTCCCGGTGCCGTAGTTGTTAAACTCGAACGAAACTACAGGTCTACTCAGCACATTCTTGATGCTGCCGGTGAAGTCATTGCCAATAACATGAGTGCCCACCCCAAAAAACTCTGGACCGATCTGAGCGGCGGTGACCCGCTTGTTTTCAAGCGCGCCAGAGATGACCGCCAGGAAGCTGAGTGGGTAGTAAAAACCATAATGGAACTTGTTGAAAAGGGCTACAGTTATTCAGATTTTGCAGTGCTTTTTAGAATGAACAGTTTAACCAGATCTATAGAGCAGGTATTGCAAAAATATAATCTTCCCTATGAAATTACCGGCGGAACAAAATTCTTTGACCGACGCGAAGTTAAAGATATTCTTGCCTATCTGAGAGCTATAGATAATTTAAGAGATTCCATATCTCTTGAACGTATAATCAATACACCGCGTCGTGGCATTGGTGCAGGCACAATCAACCGAATAACTCAAGAGGCCCAGATTCCCATCTGGGATGCCATTGCTGCTGAAGGCGCCGCCCATCCCGGTTCTAAAACCGGCAGCTTTTTCAAGCTGATGCTTGGCTTTTTAGAAGCCGCCGACGATCTTAAGGTTTCAACCCTCTGTAAAAAAATAATAGATGATATAGATTTTATTAATTATTTGAAAAAAGATGATCCTGAAACCGCTCAAGACAGAGAATACAACGTTCAAGCCCTTGTTTCTGATATAAGATACATGGAAGAAGACAACCCCGAACTTACTTTGAGCGAGTATCTGGCCAATGCGGCTTTACACTCTGCTCAGGATGACATTGATGAAGAGAAAGAAAAGGTCCATTTAATGACTTTGCATAACGCCAAGGGGCTTGAATTTCCCGTAATTATAATGATGGCAATGGAAGAAGGTATTTTCCCGCATCATTCATCTAAAGACGCTCCTGAAGAACTTGAAGAAGAGCGACGTCTGGCTTATGTGGGCATGACCAGGGCAAAAAGAAGACTTATTCTTACTGCTTCGAGTCGGCGAATGATGTTTGGTTCCTGGGGTTCGAATCCGGTATCCAGATTTGTAACCGAGGTGCCCGCGCATCTTTATGGTTATGATTCAAATATCAGCCGGGGTAGAACTGCTTCCTGGAGCGGATCCGGCTCTGAAAGAAAAACAGCCGCTTCAATTCCCGGTGCATTGAGTTCCAAAGTGGTAGCCGGCTCTAATGCAGGCTTTACCCGAGCGAACTGGGCAGAAAAAAGAAAAGTTGCTCCCGAACTTAACGATTCTACTGGAACTGAAGCCGCAACCATGATAAATTTAGAATCAGGAGTTAAAGTTCGTCATCATATTTTTGGCGAAGGAATTATAGTTGCTACCGAAGGTAGTTCACTGGCCGACTTTAGAGTTACGGTCAGCTTTGATAAAAAAGGCAGAAAAACATTATTGTTGCAGTATGCTAATCTTCGGGTTATAAAATAGCGTAAAAGCATTAGGAGGTCAGCAAATGAGATTTCTCAGATTTGTATGGAAACTTTTTATTATGGCCAGCGTTTTTGGTGTTGGTTATATCGTCGGTCGCGAACACAGCTTTGAAGAAGAAGAAATGTGGGAAGAAGAAGCTGAAAAGCTCGATGAAGAAAATGATGAATCAGACAACCAGTCTGATGGCGAACCAGTAGAAGTAGAATTTGAACTTGAAGATCCGGATGCTACCAAGGTTTCACTGGTAGGGACTTTCAATGACTGGAACAAAAGTGCAAACCCGATGAAAAAAGAAGACGGTATATGGAAATGTTCTGTTAACCTTAAACCCGGCAAGCATGAATATCAGTTCGTAGTAAATGACACCGACTGGGTTGTCGATCCGAAATCTGAAACCAATGTTCAGAATAAATATGAAGGAAAGAATTCTGTTATAGAAGTTAATTAGAAACCCTTGACATGGGTTTATATGACCGTAAGTTAATCTTAGAGTATTTAGTAACAGGAAAGTTAAAGCATAGTGGTCAGGAAAATCTATTTAGAAGAAGTATGTGACCGGGAAAGTTTAAAAAGCTTTCTTGGTCGTTTTCGTCGTTTAACCGGTCTTAATATTGTTCCTTTTAACGATAGGGGCGAAGTTGTGGTTGGCAGTCTCGAAGAAATTTTCAAGGGATTGCCAGACGCGAGTGAGTTTGTCGATTATCCTACCTCAGATATAGTCGAGCGCCCCGACGGTTCGATCGTCAGGTTAATGAAGCTCAACTATCGCGGCAATCTTTATGGTGCTGTATTAATGGGGCCGTTCTTGAACCCTGAAAGCAAGTATGACGGAAACGAAAAACTGCCGGTTTTAACCGAAAATCAGGTCGAAGCTGCAGTTGAATCCATTGACAGTTTCTTTTTGCAGATGATTGACCTGGCTGCCGAAAAAGAGTCGTTGGCTCGCAAAGAAAAAATACTTTCAGTTCTCGAAGAGGCTTCTAACGTAATAAACTCGAGCCTCGAGTTTCAAAATCTGCTCGAATTTCTTATGGATATAGCCATAGAAATTACCGGAGCTACCTGTGGCGCTCTTTTGTTGCGCAAAGATGCCAAAGACTATCTCGAGGTTGCCGTGGCCCGGGGCAAATACCCTCAAGAAGTTAAAAAAATCAGAGTTCCGTTCGGCCAGGGAATTACCGGATGGGTTGCCCGCAATAAAGAGGCTCTGAATGTCCCTAATGTTTTGCTCGAGCCTAGATACATTGAAACGCCTGAAACCATCTATTCAGAAATGGCTGTGCCTCTGCTTGTCGGTGATAAGCTTATAGGAGTTATAGCTGTTGATTCATCTGATATCAGCGCTTTTTCCAAAGATGATGTGGCTTCTTTGAATACTCTGGCTTCGATGGTTACCAAGGTCCTTGAAAATGCCCGCCTGCTTGCTAATTCGAACGAAAAGGTTAAAGAACTTTCTCGTTTGTTCGCTATTTCCGAGGGCTTGTCTGTCAGATCACTCAACAGAACCGAATATTGTTTGCTGCTTAAAGAGATCTGTGATGCTCTCGACAGTAATGCAGCTTCCTTAATGGTTTTTAACAGCGATAATGAAGAGTTGGTTATGAAGGCTTCTTATGGCTTGCCCGAAGAACTCGACAACCTGATTATCGGTAGAGGAAAAGGCTATCATGGCTGGGTCGCTTCGCAAAAGAAAGCGTTGCTGATCGACGATGTACAACGTGATACAACAATCGCGCGAAATTCCTTTCTTGATCATTTTGCCCGGTCGTTGCTTATCGTGCCTCTTACTTCATCTGATGAACGCTTTATAGGTACGCTTGCTATTTACCATACCGAAGATGGTGAAACTCTGACCGAGTCAGATCAGGACTTGTTAAATACCGCCGGGCATATTTTTACTTCACACTTTGAAAATGAGCGGCTGTTTCTTGATTCGAAACGCAAGCTCGATTACCTGTCGACTCTTTACAAAGTCGGCTATTCTGTATCAAAAACTCTTAATATTACCAAGCTGTTCGATACCATTTTGCAGCAGGTTCAAGAAGTTATGGATGTAGAAAATTGCTCGCTAATGGCTTATGACAAAATGAATGACGTTTTGACTCTTGATGCCGCTATTGGTTTGCCAAGTGATATGGTTGGTCAGGTTGAAGTGAAAATGGGCGAAGGCATTGCCGGCTGGGTGGCTCAGAATCGCAAACCAGTTCTCTTAAAAGATATTTCAAAAGATGTTCGTTTTGCCAATCACCACGGAAGAATGGATTACAAAACAAGATCAGTTTTATCTGTTCCTATTCTTCATCATAATGTTCTGCTTGGTGTCTTGAATGTAAATAATAAACGTTCTGGCGATGCCTTTTTCGAAGATGATCTCAATCTGCTTCTGGGTATTTCCGGCCAGATTTCTCAGGCGATTGCCAATGCAAGTCTTCACGAAAAAACCGATATGCAGGTTGCTGAACTGAGTTTGATTCAGGAACTTGGCAAAGCGATAAATTCATCTCTCGATCTCGACTCTGTTCTGAACTATTTTATCGATATGACAACAAGAATAACCGAGTCTGACCGGGCTACTTTAATGCTTTTTGATGATGTCAGACAGGAACTTTACGTCGAAGTTTATCGCGGTTTCGAAAACAACACGGTAAAAAATTTGCGCTTGCCTATTGGTGAGGGGGTAGCCGGTCAAGCTGCCATTAGTCGCAGACCAATTAAAATTGAGCATACAGGTCGGAGTACCGACTATAAAGAGTTGCCTATTGTCGGTAAGAAGTCAGATTTAACCTTGATTTCAGCGCCTCTGGTCAATAAAGACAATCTGGTTGGGGTAATCAATTGTGAAAGGCTTATTTCCAAAAAAGGGCCCTTTACACCCGAAAACCTCGATTTGCTCGAAACTCTGGCTTCCCAGGCTTCAATTGCTATCGAGAACGCTCGTCTTTATCACAACCTTTTGAATGTTTATCTTGAAACAATTCGCTCGTTGGCCGCTGCCATCGATGCAAAAGACAGTTACACCCACGGTCATTCAAGAAGAGTAACAGATTTAAGTGTGGGCCTTGCCATGCAGCTGAACCTGGCAAAAAGCGAGGTCGATACTATCAGGCATGCTTCATTGCTGCATGATGTCGGTAAAATTGGTATTTCAGAGCAAATATTGCTCAAGCCGGGCAGATTGACCGATGAAGAATTTGAAGCAATCAAATCTCATCCCCATATTGGTGCCGGTATTTTGAATTCAATTGAATTTCTTAAAAATGTTTGCGAAATAATCAAACATCATCACGAAAGGTTTGATGGTCGAGGTTATCCAGATGGTCTCGGCGGTGAAAATATCCCTCTTGGTTCTAGAATCATTTGCGTAGCAGATTCCTTCGATGCAATAACTTCACAAAGACCCTATCGCCGCCCACTCACTTTCCAGGAAGCGGTCGATGAAGTAATTAGATGCTCAGGCACTCAATTTGACCCCGAAATTGTCGATGCATTTCTTAAACTGCGTAAATCTAAATATTGCCCGCCGTGGTTCAAGGGCGATGTGCTTGACATGACCCTCGCCGACAAATTCCCCCTGCAGCTGTAGTTAAAATAATTAA